>NZ_JAPCJD010000101.1:0-12389 GCF_027707845.1 Aeromonas sp. QDB14
GGTGTGTTTGGAGACAGCCAGTTTACCAGCACCCTGTCTGTCAACTTCCACTTCCCCAAGATCCCGCGAAGAACCTTGAAATTGCCCTTCAAGACCACATCTTCCTTGTCAGAAAGCGATGTTGTTGCCGCGCATGCGGCGTCTGTCTTGAAGGGGGAGTGCAATGCGCCTCGATCGCCTGACCAGCAAATTCCAGATTGCCATTTCCGATGCCCAGTCTCTTGCACTGGGTCGTGACCACCAATTCATCGAACCCGTCCATCTGATGAGCGCCTTGCTCAATCAGGACGGCGGATCCATTCGTCCGCTGCTCACCCTGACCGGGCTCGACATCAATACCCTGCGCTCGCGCCTCGGCGAGGAGCTGGATCGCCTGCCCCGCGTCAGCGGGGTGGAAGGGGACGTACAGCTCTCCAACGGCCTCGGCCGCCTGCTCAACGTCTGCGACAAGCTGGCCCAGCAGCGCAAGGATCAGTTCATCTCGTCCGAGCTGTTCGTGCTGGCGGCCCTGGACGAGAAGGGGACGCTGGGCGAGCTGCTGCGTGCCCAGGGGCTGACCAAGGAAAAACTCGAGGCAGCCATCGACAAGGTCCGTGGCGGCAAGAAGGTGGAGGATGCCAACGCCGAGGAGAATCGCCAGGCGCTGGAGAAGTACACCATCGATCTCACCGAGCGGGCAGAACTCGGCAAGCTCGACCCGGTGATCGGCCGGGATGACGAAATTCGCCGCACCATCCAGGTGCTGCAACGCCGCACCAAGAACAACCCGGTGCTGATCGGTGCCCCCGGCGTCGGCAAGACCGCCATCGTCGAGGGGCTGGCCCAGCGCATCATCAATGGCGAAGTGCCGGAAGGGCTCAAGAACAAGCGGGTGCTGTCGCTCGACATGGGGGCCCTGGTGGCCGGTGCCAAGTATCGCGGCGAGTTCGAGGAACGCCTCAAGGCTGTCCTGAACGATCTCGCCAAGGAGGAGGGCAGCGTCATCCTCTTCGTGGACGAGCTGCACACCATGGTCGGCGCCGGCAAGGGCGAGGGTGCCATGGATGCGGGCAACATGCTCAAGCCCGCCCTGGCCCGCGGCGAGCTGCACTGCGTCGGGGCCACCACCCTCGATGAGTACAGGCAGTACGTGGAGAAGGATGCCGCGCTGGAGCGCCGTTTCCAGAAGGTGCTGGTGGAGGAGCCTTCGGTGGAGGACACCATCGCCATCCTGCGTGGCCTGAAGGAGCGCTACGAGCTGCACCACCATGTGCAGATCACCGACCCCGCCATCGTCGCGGCGGCCCAGCTCTCCCACCGCTACATCGCGGATCGCCAGCTGCCTGACAAGGCCATCGACCTCATCGACGAGGCGGCGGCCAGCATCCGGCTCCAGATCGACTCCAAGCCGGAATCCCTGGACCGGCTCGAGCGGCGCATCATCCAGCTCAAGCTGGAGCAGCAGGCGCTGATGAAGGAGGACGATGACGCCAGCCGCAAGCGCCTCGATCTGCTCAATCAGGAGCTGACGGAAAAAGAGCGGGAATACAACGAGCTGGAAGAGGTGTGGAAGGCCGAGAAGGCTGCCCTCGCCGGGACCCAGCACATCAAGGCGGCACTGGAGCAGGCCCGTCAGGATCTCGAGGTGGCGCGCCGCGCAGGGGACTTGGGCCGCATGTCCGAGTTGCAGTACGGCCGCATCCCTGAACTGGAGAAACAGCTGGATCTCGCCACCCAGGCCGAGATGCAGGAGACCAGCCTGCTGCGCAACCGGGTCACCGACGTGGAGATCGCCGACGTCCTGGCCCGCTGGACCGGCATTCCGGTGGCCCGCATGCTGGAAGGGGAACGGGAGAAGCTGCTGCGGATGGAGGATCAGCTGCACAGCAGGGTGATCGGCCAGGAAGAGGCGGTGGACGCCGTCTCCAACGCCATTCGCCGCTCTCGTGCCGGGCTGTCCGACCCGAACCGCCCCATCGGCTCCTTCCTCTTCCTCGGCCCCACCGGGGTGGGCAAGACCGAGCTGTGCAAGGCGCTGGCGGAGTTCCTGTTCGATACCCAGGACGCCATGGTGCGGATCGACATGTCCGAGTTCATGGAGAAACACAGCGTGGCCCGTCTGGTGGGGGCGCCTCCGGGATACGTGGGTTACGAGGAAGGGGGGTATCTCACCGAGGCGGTGCGCCGTCGCCCCTACTCGGTGATCCTGCTGGACGAGGTGGAGAAGGCCCACCCGGACGTGTTCAACATCCTGTTGCAGGTGCTGGACGATGGCCGCCTGACCGACGGTCAGGGGCGTACCGTGGACTTCCGCAACACCGTGGTGATCATGACCTCCAACCTCGGGTCTGATCTCATCCAGGAGCACCACTCCGAGAAGGATTACGACGAGATGAAGGCCATGCTGATGGAGGTGCTGACCCGCAGCTTCCGCCCGGAGTTCATCAACCGGATCGACGAGACCGTGGTGTTCCACCCGCTCGGTGAGGAGCACATCAAGTCCATCGCCCGCATCCAGCTCAAGAGCCTGATGAGCCGTCTGGAGTCCCAGGGCTTCGAGGTGGAGGTGAGCGAGGAGCTGCTGACCAAGCTGGTTCATGCCGGGTTCGATCCCGTCTACGGGGCGCGCCCTCTCAAGCGGGCGATCCAGCAGAAGGTCGAGAACCCGCTGGCCCAGGCCCTGCTCAGCGGTCGGGTCATCCCGGGCAAGACACTGCGGCTGGGGGCCGACAGCAACGGCCTCACCATGACCCAGTAATGGGATTGTCGATGAAAAACGCAGGCCTCGTGCCTGCGTTTTGTTTTCTGAGGGATTGAGATGCTGACGTTTTCCGTGCTGGTGGATGACGACGTTCATCTGCCTGGCTGTCTGCCCGAGCGAGGGTTGGCGCTGCTGCTGGAGTGTGACGGCCTCAGGGTGCTGTTCGACAGCGGCCGTGGCCGGGCGCTGTGCCACAACGCCGCCGTGATGGGGATCGATCTCGCCTCTCTCACCCATGTGGTGCGCTCTCACGGTCATTACGACCATGTGGGAGGCATCGGCTCCCTGCCCATCTATTCCGATCCCATTCCATTGATCGCTTGTCCGGATGTGTTCAATGAGCGGGGCTACTTCCTGCCGTTGCTGCCCCGACGCTACAACCTCTACCGCCTCTCGGGCGACCTGGATCCGCGACAACTGGCGACGAGAGGGCTGCTCCCTCACTGTTCGGCCGAGCCGGTATGGCTGTCCGAGCGGCTGGTGTTCCTGGGATCCATACTGCGACGGGAGCAGGCCAAACCCTCCTTGCTTGGTTACATGGTGCGGGGCGGGCGAGTGGAGAAAGACCTCATCAGCGATGATTCGGCGCTGGTCTACAAGAGCGAGCAGGGTCTGATAGTCTTCATCGGCTGTGGTCACGCCGGGGCCGAGAACATCATCGAGTGGGCCAAGGAGGTGTGTGGCGATGAGCGGATCCACGCCGTCATCGGCGGCCTGCATCTGAAGTTTTCCGGCCCAGAGCGGGCGGTGGTGCTCGGAGCCTATCTGCAGGAAGAGGCGGTGGAGCGGTTGTTTGCCTGCCACTGCACCGGCAAACGGAAGGCGGTGCTGCCGCGGCAGCGCCAGATCGGGGCCGGTTTCGAGTACCGATTTCCTGCATAAAAAAACGGCAATCCGAAGATTGCCGGGAGGAATGTATTCGATGCGATCTGACGTGGGTTGAGCGGATCGCAGGGGCAAGCCCCAGGGTCGGCAGGCACAGTCAGCGACCATGCCCGCCTTACAGTCAGTCGGGATACGCTCTCCACCCCGGCTGACCAGCTTCGCTATCGCGTCTGTCCCGCGCCGTGTTGCCGCGATAGGAGGACAGATGCAATCAAATCAATTCGTTACAGCATGCCTGGGATGGCAGCTTTCATTTCAGATGGCCAGACGCCGACCTGGACCTGACCGATGTGCTCTTTTTGCAGCAGCAGCATGGCCAGACGGGATTGGCCGATGCCGCCGCCGATGGTTTGCGGCATGCGTGCTGCCAGCAGATCCTGATGCCAGTCATATTGCAGGCGATCCTCATCCCCGGTGATGGCGAGCTGGCGGCGCAGCGCCTCTGCGTCCACCCGGATCCCCATGGAGGAGATCTCGAAGCTGTCTTCCAGCACCGGGTTCCACACCAGGATGTCACCGTTCAGACCCGCCAGCCCCAGCTCGCTCTCGCTGCTCCAGTCGTCGTAGTCCGGGGCTCGCACGTCGTGGCGTTCGCCGTGGGAGAGGGCGCCACCGATACCGATGAGGAAGACCGCTCCCAGCTCTTTGGCGATGGCGCGCTCGCGTCCCTTGGCATCGAGGTCCGGGTAGCGGGTCAGCAGCTCTTCACTGTGCAGGAACTGGATATCCGCCGGCAGGAAGGGGGTCAGGTCGTGCTCGGCACAGACCGCGCGCTCGGTGGCCTTGATGGCGGCCCAGATGCTGCGCACCGTCTCCTGCAGATAGGCCAGATCCCGGCGCTCGCCCGGCATCACCTTCTCCCAGTCCCACTGGTCGACGTAGACGGAGTGAATGGGGCTGAGACGATCCTCGTCCGGACGCAGTGCCTTCATGTGGGTGTAGATGCCTTCACCCGGGCCGAAACCGAAGCGACCCAGGGTCTGGCGCTTCCACTTGGCCAGGGAGTGGACCACTTCATAGCTGTGCTCCGGCAGGGTTTTCACCTTGACCTGCACTGCATGCTCGCAGCCGGAGAGGTTGTCCTGGGTGCCGTCACCGACCCGGCTCAGAATGGGGGCTTGTACCTCCATCAGGCCGAGTTGCAGTGCGAGTTGGCGGGAGAACATCTCTTTGACGAAGCTGATCTGCTGTTGGCTGCGGATGTAGTGCTGTTTCATGCTGAATTACCTGTCGTGAATCCGTTGAATGCGGTGATTCTTCAACATAATGCCGACTAAATTCAATATTCGATAATTGAAATAGGCTTTGTGTGTTTTTTTCTTCAAAATAAGCCATAAATTAATGATGAATCATTAAAAGGAGCGCAAAAAAGTGTCAGAAAATTATCGGATCGATAATCTCGATCAGGCCATCCTCACCGCCCTGATGGAGAATGCGCGCCTGCCTTACGCCGAGCTGGCCAAACAACTGCTGGTGAGCCCGGGCACCATCCACGTGCGGGTAGAGAAGATGAAGCAGGCGGGCATCATCGAGGGAACGCGGGTGCAGGTGAACCCCAAGAAGCTGGGCTACGACGTCTGCTGCTTCATCGGGATCAACCTCAAGAGCGCCAAGGATTACCCGTCGGCCCTGGCCAAACTGCAGGCGCTGGACGAGGTGGTGGAGGCCTACTACACCACCGGCCACTACAGCATCTTCATGAAGGTGATGACCCGCTCCATCGACGAGTTGCAGACGGCACTGATCCACAAGATCCAGACCATCGACGAGATCCAGTCCACCGAGACGCTGATTTCGCTGCAAAACCCGATCCTGCGGGATGTGAAGCCTTGAGTCGGGTGGTCTGAGGGGGGCGTAGAGATCCCTCTCCCGTGCGAGACCCTGTTCGCGCAGCAGAACTCGACCCTGTGGGCAATGACACCCTGACCGGTGGGTCAGGGTTCGATATAGGGGATGCCATATTTGTCGTAGAGGGCCTTGAGCCGGCCGTCCCGCTTCATGTGCAGCAATTCGGCATCATAGGCGGCCATCAGGGCCGGGGTGTCGGCATCGGCCCGGGAACGGGTCCAGGCATTGAAGTAGGGGCTGGTCTTGAGGGGTTTTGGCAGGTAGTCGAGCTTGCCTTCCAGTCCCTCCTCTCTTATCTGGGTGAAGGCGGTGACCAGGGACATGGGCACCACGTCGATACGACCGGCAATGAGTTTTCGCAGTTGCAGCTGGTTGATGGGGATCTCCTGGAAGTGATAGCTCGGGTCTGTCATGGCTGCCGCGAGCTCGGGGGTATAGGAGAAATCCCGGGTGACACCGATACGCCAGGGTTTGAGATCCGTCAGATGGTCATAGTGGATCAGGCCTGCGGACTCCTTGCGTATGAAGAAGTGCCAGCTATGGAGCATATGGGCCTGTTTGGGGTAGAGCAGATAGGCCTCCCGCTCCGGTTTGTAGGAGTGGGCCAGCAGCAGATCATAGAAGCCGCTTTCGGCATTGCGGGTGAGCCTGGCTCCCGAATCGATGAGCTCAATCCTGATGGGGGTATGGAGCGTGCCGAAGATGGCGGTGACGAGATCCACATCCAGCCCGCGAGGGTGTCCTTGTGCATCCAGCCACTTGAGAGGGGGCTCCTGGATGCCACCAATGACCAACTCCCTAGCTGACAGCCAGCAGGGCAGCAGGGCAGCAGAAAGCAGAATACGAGCAAGCGTCGCACGTTACATCTCCTGAGCACTCGGGACGGGGTCGCATCCGGCAGGGACTGTGACCGGCACCTATCTAACTAGAGACGACCACGGATGGCAAACCCTGAAATGGGGAGGGGACAAACGAACGGTGCCGGTGGGAGGAGGGCGGCGCTGCCTCGACAGGCCGCCCCGTGGCAGAGTCGGGCGGGATGGACCAGCCACTCGCCGGCTGTGGGCGGGAGGGTAGTCGGCATGAAACGTGTGCGAGGTGGCCTGACTCAGGTTGCCTGACACTGTTTCATCTGGGTGTTGAGGGCCTGCATCACCTGACGACGGCTGATGATGCCCGTCACCTTGCCTCCCTCCATTACCGGATAGACCTTGGGTCTGGCCCCGGCCATCTGGCGGGCGAGATCCACGATGTTGTCATCAGGAGAGACGAACAGCGGGGTCCGGCTCATCAGATCTTCGACCAGAGTACGGGTGTCGCAGTGATAGCTGCCCGTGAGCAGGGCGGGAATGCAATCCTGCTCGGAGAGAAATCCGACGAGGTGCTGATGGTCATCCAGTACCGGCAGGCCCCCCAGGTTTGCCCGATGGAGTCTGTCCAGCGCCTCGGCCAGACCGAGGCAGGGGTGCAGTGAGTGGGTCAATGGCTGCATATGATCGCGAATTTGTAGCATGATGGTTGCTCCATGGGGGTCGATGGGGCCACTATGCCCGGTGACCGTGACAGGGGGCCAATGGGTTTTGCCTCGGACATCGATAGGTCATGGCCGATGAATGGGCCCTCCGTGCGATCCTGCATGGATCGGGGAGGGCGACAACCACAAGGAGAGGGTATGCGTGCATTGGTAACGGGCTGTGGCCGTCGCCTGGGATTCTATCTGTGCGAGCAGCTGGTGGCCGCTGGCTGGCAGGTGACGGGCAGCTATCGCAGCGAACGGCCCGAGCTGGATCGTCTGCGAGACGTGGGCGTCGAGCTGGTACAGGCGGACTTCACCCGGGAAGAGGAGGTGGGCGCAGTGGTGACGGCGCTGGCGGCCCATGAGGATCTTGCCCTGATCATCCACAATGCCTCCGCCTTCGAGCCCCAGGCGGCGGATCCTGCGGTGCAGCTGGCCCAGTTTGATCAGTTCTACCGGGTACACATGGCGGCTCCCTTCCAGCTCAACCGGGCGCTGGCCCCCGCCCTTGCCCGCCAGCCCAACGGGGGCATCATCCACATCACCGATATCTACATCCATGCCCCGGCGCCCCAGTTTGCCGCCTACGTGGCCACCAAGGCGGGAGCCCATTCCCTGGCCATGAGCTTTGCCCGCGAACTGGCACCCGCCGTGCGGGTCAACACCATAGAGCCTGGCCCCATCCTGTTTCTCGACGAGCACGGGGATGACTGGCGCCAGCAGGTGCTGGCGAAGACGCCGCTGGCACGGGAAGGGGGTCTGGAGCCCATCTGGCAGGCGGTACAGATGCTGATGAAGAACGACTACATGACCGGGGCCAGCATCCGGGTGGACGGGGGGCGCGCCCTCGCCGTCATCTAGGGCAAGGCGGGCCGCCATGACATGAGGCGCCTTTGGGCGCCTCATGTGTGTGAACGGCTCAAGGGTGCCGGATGGCGGCGTGCCGGGAAGGGGGGCCGGGGTGGCCGTTGCCGGGAAGCAGGGCCTCGTCTTGCTGGCAGAGATGGATGGGGGCCTGGCCGATGCGCTGCTTCGCAAACACCTTGCTGCCCGGCAGGCCGAGGGTCACCTTGCCGGAGTCCACACTGCCGCCCTGATACATCTCCGCCAGCAGATCCCCCAGGTAGGCATCCACCCCGGCCTCGGCGAAGTCATCCCGTTCGCCGCAGGCCAGTATGTCGATGTCCAGTGGCCTGTCCGCCACCTTGCACAGGGGGTTGCTGCGATCCCGGCCATGGGCCAGCTCCATGGTGACAAACTCGGCCTTGAGCTGGACGGGGGAGAGGTCGCTCTGGACGACGAACAGGCAGTTGAGGAAGTCGTGGCGCGAATGCATGCCCACGGGCTTGGTCTGGATGACGGAACTCAGGTGAAGGCGACCAAAGCGGGCCAGCAATTCGGCGACGACCTGACTGACGTGCAGGGCGGGGTCGATATTGGATCCAATGCTACAGAGGTAAAACATGCTTTCCATTCCTTGGGTTGGGCTCGTCTGAAATATATACGCAGCTCACGGTTATGGGATTCACTATGAATTAACATGTCGTTATCTGTTGTGATCCAACGCTGATTGGCAGAAAGGAGGTTTGCATGAGCGTAGAAATGAAATGGGCACTGTTGGCCGCGTCAGGGGCCCTTGCCATGATCATTGTCATCTGTGTGGCGTCCGTCGGCCTGGCGTGAATCCGGCCTCGGTGAGCAATCAAACCGGCTTTATGGCCGGTTTTGCTTTTTGGGGCAGTGCGGATATGCTGGCTCCCCCATGACGAATCGAGACCGCAGAAGATGACCAAGGTTCGGCCCCGCTCCCTGCTCCAGGTAGTACTGATGGGCTTCGTGCTGGTGCTGATGCCCCTGGGGGGCATGATCTGGCACGACAGTCAGGCTCTCTCCCACCTGGGCCAGCTCACCAGCGACGAGATGGAACGTGCGGTGCGGGACACTCGCCGGGCGACGCTGCTCTCCACCCAGGCCATCGATCTGGAGCGCACCCTGCGCCGCTATGCGGTCCTGGGTGATGACCGCATCCTGGCCAGTTATCGGCAGCAGCTGGTGCGCTACCGGGAACTGCTCGCGACCCATCAGGACTCCATTCCGGATGCCGAGGTCTACGGAGATCTCGAGGCGACGCTGGTCTGGCTCGACGGCCTGCAGGATCTGCGCAAGGCCAGGCAGGAGGCGACCAGCCCCCGTTTCACCGACTTCAACGAACTGAACCAGCAACTGGAGGTGGTCACCCGCAGCCAGGTGGATGATCACGTGACCCGCATGCGGGGCGCCATCGTGGAGCTGAAACAGCAGATCTGGTGGGTCAGCGGCTTCGTGGCCGGGCTCAGCCTGCTGCTGGTGTTGCTCTTTACCTACCTCATCATCCACCCGGTACGTCAGATTGAGTCGCGGATCCTGAGTTTGGGCGCAGGCGTCGAGCCGGATCAGCGCCCGGTGGATGGCCCGGCCGAACTGGTGCTGCTGGGGGAGCGGATCAGCTGGCTGCACGACAAGCTCAAGGAGCTGGAACAGCAGAAATACCAGTTCCTGCGCCACGTATCCCACGAGCTGAAAACCCCCCTTGCCGTGCTGCGGGAGGGGGCTGATCTGCTCTCGGAGCAGCTGGTGGGGCCCCTCAACGGGGATCAGCAGGAGATCTGCCAGATGCTGGAGGAGAACAGCCGCCGTCTGCAGACCCTGATCGAGCGGCTGCTCGACTTCAATCGCCTCAGCCAGCAGGAGGTGTTCACCCTGTCCGAGGTGCCCCTGGCGCCCTTGTTGTCAGACTTGTCCGAAGAGTACCGGCTCGCGCTGGAATCCAAGCAAATCAGTGTACACTTGCCGCCCGAGCCCATCAGCCTGCGGGCAGAGCCCTACCGCCTGCGACTCATCCTCGACAATCTCTTTTCCAACGCGGTCAGCTATGGCGCCAGGGGCGGACAGATCTGGATCCGCGCCGGGGCGGGAGCGGGCGGCGGCTGGCTGGAGGTGGCCAACGAAGGGCCTGTCATCCCGCCAGACGAGCGGGAGCGCATCTTCGAGCCCTTTGAACAGGGCAGCATAGTGCGCCAAGGATTGCTGAAAGGCTCCGGCATGGGCCTCTCCATTGCCCGGGAGTCTGCCATGAGTCTGGGCGGCGAGCTCAGGCTGATCGAGGATGCCCAGGCGGATGTCTGTTTCCGGCTGGATTTGAACGTGCGCCCGAGCTGACGGGCGTGGCGGCGACCCCGCAGGTGCGGGTGGCGCCTTGACACCGAATATTGAGAGGAGCGGGCAGGTGCCTGTTCCCCACCAGGATCTGAAGTGACATTCAAGATGAAACGATTTGTGATTCCCGTATTGATGATAGGCCTGCTCGCTGGCTGTTCCCTGCTGCCTTCTACCAGCCTCACCGAGCCTTCCCAGGAGGCGATCGCCAGGCGGATGGAGTTTGCCAACAAGGAGATGCAGGTGCGCCTGCAATACTCGGATTGGCTGCTGGCCAGCCATCCCCAGCAGCGGATGCAGGAGCGCCAGCGACTGGCCGGCGCCACCGACCTCGAGAGCCGGGTCAGCCTGGCCATGGTCAACACCCACCCGTCCGAATCGGTGGCCAGTCGCCGGGCCGGGCTGGATCAGCTGAAGGCTCTGTTGCCGGAGCTCGGTCTCGATGCCCAGGCCTTCCTGCGCAGCTGGATCGCCCTCGGGGAGGAGCTGCTGGTGCGAGACAGCCGCCGCGACGATCAGAGTCAGGAGGTGAAGCGTCTGCGCCAGCAGATAGAGCAGCTCTCCGCCATCGACGAGCAGCTCAACCAGCGTAAGCTCAATGGGGGAGGTCAGCCATGACAGCTCCGGACCGCGCCGTAATGACCGCGTTTTTCGCCAAGAGGGGGTGAGAGCATGAGCCGTATTCTGCTGGTGGACGATGATGCCAGCCTGCTCAAGCTGATGAGCATGCGCCTGCGCAGCCAGGGTTACGAGGTGGATACCGCCGACAGCGCCGAAGGAGCGCTGGACAGGCTGCGCCAGCAACGGGCCGACCTGGTGCTGAGCGATCTGCGCATGGGGGGCATGGACGGGCTGGCGCTGTTCGAGCGGATCCAGTCCCAGTGGCTCGGCATGCCGGTGATCATCATGACCGCCCACGGCACCATTCCCGACGCCATCCAGGCGACCCGCTCCGGGGTGTTCAGCTTCCTCACCAAGCCCATCGACAAGGACGAGCTGCTGGTCACCATAGAACATGCTCTCAGCCTGACCCGTCCGAAGCTGCAGCAGGAGTGGCAGTCCCTCATCCAGACCCGCAACCCGCAGATGGAGCAGTTGCTGATCCAGGCGAGCAGCATCGCCACCATGGACGTGCCCGTGCTGATCCTGGGCCCCTCCGGCGCCGGCAAGGGGGTGATGACCCAGGCGTTGCACCAGGCCAGCCACCGCCGCGACAAGCCGCTGCATACCATCAACTGTGCGGCTCTGCCCTGGCCCGTGCTGGACTTGCAGCTGTTTGGCGAGGATGGCCAGTCCGGCCTGTTTGCCGAGGCCAAAGGCGGCACCCTCTTCCTCGACGAGATAGGGGATCTGTCGGAGTCACTCCAGGCAAAGTTGCTCCAGGTGCTGGCGGAGTATGGTCAGGGTACCCCCGAGGTGCGGGTCATCAGCTCCAGCCATCAGGATCTGGTGACCGCCATGGAAGAGGGGCGTTTTCGCGAGGATCTCTTCTACCGCCTCAACGTGGCCAACATCACTCTGCCGCCGCTGAGCGCCCGCAGCGAGGACATCCCCCTGCTGGCCCGTCAGGCGCTGGACGATTACCGCAACCGTCACCCCGATTGCGCCGCCCTCGGCTTCTCGCCGGAGGCGCTGGCCCTGCTGGCCGCCGCGGCCTGGCCGGGCAACGTGCGCCAGCTCTGCGGGGTGGTGGAGCAGCTCGCGAGCCTCTGCTGCAGCCCGGTGATAGGCGCGGCCATGGTGGAGTCGGCCCTGAGTGGCGGCGGTGGCGGCATTCCCTCGTTCAACGAGGCGCGGGCCGAGTTTGAAAAGGAGTACCTGATCCGGCTGCTGCGCACCACGGAAGGCAATGTGACCCTGGCGGCCAACATGGCGGGGAGAAACCGCACCGACTTCTACAAGCTGCTGAATCGGCACGGCATCGAGGCGGCCAACTTCAAGTCGAAGGGATAAATGACAGAGGGGCGGGGGGGGGGGGGGGGGGGGGGGGGGGGGGGGGGGGGGGGGGGGGGGGGGGGGGGGGGGGGGGGGGGGGGGGGGGGGGGGGGGGGGGGGGGGGCGGGGGGGGGGGGGGGGGGGGGGGGGGGGGGGGGGGGGGGGGGGGGGGGGGGGGGGGGGGGGGGGGGGGGGGGGGGGGGGGGGGGGGGGGGGGGGGGGGGGGGGGGGGGGGGGGGGGGGGGGGGGGGGGGGGGGGGGGGGGGGGGG
>NZ_JAPCJD010000102.1:0-12257 GCF_027707845.1 Aeromonas sp. QDB14
AGGCCCCTCCGCTCCCCGGCGCCGGCCGGGGGCCCACCGGATCACCCACCCAGCGGCCGGCAGTGGCCACCTTGAGCGCCGAGCTCGGCGGTGACCCGGGGGGCCAGATCCCGGCACCGGCCCGGGGGCCCACTGCGTACTGGCACCGCCACCGGTGGCCACCCTGGGCCCTGAGCTCGTCGGCGGCCCGGGGCCACCTGCAGCACCGGATCACCCGCCCGGTCACCGGCATTGGCCACCTGTAGTACCGGATCACCAACCTGGCGGCCGGCAGTAGCCGCCCTGGGCCCCGAGCTCGTCGGCGGCCTGGGGCCCACTACGCACCGGATCACCGGCACCGGCCAGCTGGACACAGCACCGCCGCCGGTGGCCACCATGAGTCCCGAGCTCGGCGGTGACCCGGGGCACCACATCCCGGCACCTGCCCGGGGCCCGCCGCACACCTGGTCCCCGGCAAAGAGCAAGCCACCCAGGATATCGAACCGTCCTGCGGCCCGAACAAAACCACCAGCGGTGTCGACCAAGGACATCGAGCTGAGCACAACCGTTGGAGCTGGCTGCCCTGGGCCTCGAGTTCGACAGCAGCTAAGGCCCGTTAGCGCCAACCCATCTCAGGGCGGCCCACGGCGCCGGCTACGCCTACCGCCACTCACCAACTCATCTGCACCTGTGCTCGCAGTCTTGGGCTACGAACCATAACGGACTCCCAATCTGGATAGTCAGTAAGGATCCAAAGCTGATGATCATCTAGCCGAACGTGGATCCAGTGATTGAATATCAAGTCTGATGGCCACCGAAAAGTATTGGCCACCACCAGAGGAAGGGAAGGGAAGGGAAGGGAAGGGAAGGGAAGGGAAGGGAAGGGAAGCATTAGAGTAACGCGAAGTAATAGGCAAGAGCCGGCGAATCTATCAATGCTGCGACACTGACGCGGCTAATGCGGTAGAAACTACTGATGTAGCCCCTTATCTCTAAGATATCTCCGACATTCCATCAACAAAAAGCCCCGCGAGGCGGGGCTGTTTGGATCTTGCGTCTGTCATATGTCTATGTAGAGATCTTAACTGGGCGCGGCAACGGCTTACAGGCGATGATTGCGAGCTGCCATTCATGGTGCTGAGGGCTACCCCATATCTGATCTGACAATGAGGCCAACTCTTCATCTGAACGGATCTGGTGCAGTTCGCCGGTCATCAGTTGATAGTGGTACACGTACAGCCGACGATAAAGCGCCTCGGACATTCTGGCCTTCCAGAAGTGCATACCCTCCCCAGTCTGCATGTTATCACTCAGGATCACATCGTAACGGGCGAGTATATAGCCGAAAAATACCGCTGACGGCAGGTCTCGAAGAGCTGCCTTGTGGTGCTGATTGAACGAGCGCCAAACCCGTTGCTGGGTGGCTGGGCGACATTTCAAGTCTTCATAGTGAACGATGATCACCTGGTTGTAATAGGCGACCTCAGCCGTCTGATCATTGACCAAGGCGATCTCGAACTTGTCACCACCGAGTCGAGTAGTCACACAGACTAGGCGGTAGCCGGGCGGTAGAGCGAGCCCCAACTCCGGCGCAATCTCCTGGATGTGCTCATGCCCCACCAGAGCTTGATACATAGCCCCGTTGGTTGCGGTCACTTCCAGATCACGGAATGTTTCTGTGACCTTGTTTGCATCGATAATGAGTTGCGGCATAGCGTCTCGTAGTTGATTGCTCATATTTGATTCACGCCTACTCTACCACTCTCCATAAGAATAGACAAAGCCCCGCAAAGAGGGGCAGGACGACCAAAACGAACTATGTCAGGCAAATCACCGACTTATTTTATCCCGAGGCCTAGTGCATTTGAGCCGAAGGTAATAACAAGCTCCCAGGGACCCCAGGCAGTAGAGTAGGAAGGGCAGCACCGTCCGATATGGGTAGGTGCTAGGAACCATGCTCGTCGGCGGAATAGACATTATCTTGAAGTTTTTGAATTTCGTCGATTTTCCGTCCGCATCAGTCAGAAAATAAGCCCCAGCCCAGTCAATAGAGAGGTCACCTGAAAGAGTTATATCATTCGGAAGCACGACTTCAACATTGTGGCGAACAAAGCCAACAGAGTGCCATTTCACCCCTAAATGGATGACCCCTATCGCCATCCATAGCCAACACCCTCCGGCCAACAAGATAACTGGAACATACCGCATTTGACTCACTTGTACCTCCCCTAGAACAACGATGTTTGGCCCTAAAGCTTCATGACCTTTTTCCTACGACTACCCGCAGCCGCCCGGTTCCAGTCATCCCGCTTATTGCTCTCAATTGATTCCCTTCCTGCTTCCCATGTTCCGCTGAAAAAGTTGGCATCATCTATTCGACCAACAGCGATTAAGGGGGTCACCAAGCGCGAAAAATACACCCTCTTGTGAATCTGAGCCGCAACTTCAAGCGGCGATCGAGAAGAAGAGAGCATCTTTTTCAAGATGGCGATAGTTTCTGCGTTATCTCTATACCAGAAAGTGACTCGAAGATGAGCCGGTTTAAGCGGTATAGAGCGGAGTATCGTTTCAAATTCTGACTGTTTGCTTTTACGTGGATCATGGCTCGCGATCTGACGCAGCAGCGCGGCATCGGCATCACGCTCCACCGACTCAAACACCTTAGCTAGGCTGGTCAATTTGCGATCATCGCCCCCCTTGAGCAGGAGCCGAGCGCCGGCCGGTGACTTCTTGGCAGCCTTTCGCAATCCTGACATTATCCGCTCAACAACATCCAAGTTGGTTGATAACCACTCTTTAGGCTTGGTTCTGGCTGATGGACTCGTACTTGATGCCGTGAAACTGAGCCCCTGCAGTTCCTCCGCCACCTCAGTGCTATACGCCTTACCGCGGCCCCGTTTTTTGGGCACATCGATTACTGGAAGTGCAAGATCCGTATTCGCTACGGACCGAGCATCCCCAATTGAATGCGATTTGAAGTGAACTTCCGTAGCCAGAGTGAGCCGTTCGTCGCTGTCCTTTGACTTTACGTTGCGATAATTAATATCTACATCTATCAGTCCCGCACTCAGCAGCTCGTTAAGGGCCAGTGAGAGTTGCCGGCGATCGTTGTGGTTGTGTCGACCGGTCTCACGTGGATGAATCTCTCGCAGGAGCTCCAGAACCGTCATAGGCCGTAGATTCAGAAACACCCGGCGTCCAATTAGCTTGCCCGGCCTGGCTGCGATCCATAACGCTAGCAGCCGGGCCATCTGTGAGTTCAACTGAATGACTGCGCTTCGGTTTATTGGCACGAGCTTTTTAGTGCTCAGGTACAAGGTCCGCAGTTCTGGAGTCGGAGATATCTCTATGGTCCCATCAGGTTCTAACCTCAGAGTACCAACGATATTCGCAATCATGACCGATCTCTTACGGGTAGTCTCATCGGCATCATCAAGCGTTGGGTAAAAGAGCAGGGCAACGCTCTTGAGTCTTGCAAGCGAGTCCACGATTTTTTTGTCCAACAGGTAATCCGATGGCCGCATATCCTCAGGAATCGGTGAAAAAAATCGCTCTATGGTCATACGAATAGGCTTGATGATGGCCTGTTCAAACCTCTCCTTAGACAGACGCCCCAACCAATGCGTGATGCAGATATAAGAGACCAAATCCATCTGAGTGTTGAGCGTTGGCCCCCTCAAAGACATATAGGCGTGACCACTGCTAAGCGGAGTGGTCAGGTGGTAAATTCTATGCTCATCCAATGCAGGTGGCGTCTTCCCGCTTGCTAACACTCGGAACATCCCCGTTTTCAAGGTCATATCCAGGTGCAAATCAATGTTCTCCGGGGGAGGGCTTCGATCTGGGTACAAGGAACGGGCTTGAAACTTATCGTACTCAACCAAGAAGTCCGTATCGTGTTCGATCACAACCGGTGCTCTTGAGTTCGCCACGACAGTGACTTCAGGCGGTCCCTTTTCTTCAGCCCCCCCCACAGTCGATTCATTGGCCTCATCCACCAGCAACGTCATTTTGTCCATTGCCGGCCAAATGATCTCCAGGGCTTGCTCTACTGACAGTTCCGGTGCCGTCGACACGAAATTCAGCAGCATTGACACCGCCGATTTGTTAATTTTTGGTAAAAGCGGGGGAGCCATCACTTTAATAACGTCAGCAGGGAAGCCCTGCTTGGTTAAATACGCCCCTAAAATCGCGTTTGCGCAGCCAATTTTATCAACACTCATGTCTGTCACCCTCACCTGTGCATATGCTGAGCACAACCTGTTTAAAAGCTGTTCGTAAGCTGTTGCTATCTACAATTTCAGCCTCATTAGAGGCTTTACGGCATAGTAGATAAGAGACCACGGCATAGTAGATAGCATATCACGGCATATAACATAGAGCATCACGGCATAGTAGATAGGAGAACACGGCATAGTAGATAGGAGAACACGGCATATAACATACGAGTTAACGGCATATAACATAGAGCAAAAAAAATCTAATTACATCATGATGTTATGCCAACCCCCATCTTTAAAGATCTTAAACAGATCAAAGATATTAAAAGATCACTAGATCAAGAGATCATAAAGAAAGAGATCAATGATCTATAATAAGGTGCTATCGTTCTCTTCTCGATGGAGTCATTTTTCGGACTCAGAATCGGGTTGCAGCCCCCAAGCGAGCTAAAATTAGCCCCTATACAGCGCTCTGGTGGAGGGTTGGGCCTGAGGCAATGCCTTGGCATACCCCGGCTACGAACGCCCTAAAAACCGCCATTCCTGCGATTTTATGGATAGGTGCAAATCTGCTTAAAAAACAGTCCCATCCTATTGGATCCACCAAATGGATCCACTGGATCTATGGTTGATCCGTTTTTTAACAGGCCTTGTTTATCTCATCTCATCAATAACCAATTGCTAATCGTTGAGTTAAAACCACCCGAAATGGATCCAAGACACGTAAATCCAATACTCTGGGTTCGATCCTTGACAGGGTATGACAAAGCTCGACGATCTGGAGCGACAAAAACAGGCGCCCTAAGTTCAAAACTTGGTCTCATTCAGCATTCGTAAGATCCGATGGGGTTAACATACAACTTTCGGTGCGGAGGCATGTTATGAGAAACGTAGCAAGGAAAGGCGATCCCACCAGCACTGGTGGCGAGATCCAAGACGGGGACAGCAGCTGGATCAGCGAAGGCTCCCCAACCACATATATCGGGATGATGGCGAACTGCCCTGCTTGCAAAGTCGGACAGGGCCCTATCGTCGCCGTTGGCCCCCGCTCCATCATCGGCCCGGGCGGGCCGGTAGCGCTGCAGGGTGATTATGTCGCCTGCAGCTGTCCACCAATGAGCAACACCATACTCCCCGCCCAGGGGACGACCGTCGGCGACAATCAAGGGCCCCGAGCGGGAGCAGCCAGCGTCCCCGCAGAACCATCGGCACCAGCTCCCACCAGTTCGCCGGCGACCCCTCTTGTCCCGCTGGTTGACCCCACGGAACATCGGATCGGCATCTTCTTTGATGGCACCCAGAACAACCGGTACAACAGCAAGCTCAGGGAGCAGTGTGAAGAGGCAAGCACCGCGGCCTGCCAATCAATAGAGAAGCTGATAGGCAAGGGATCGTCATACGACGGCGGCGCCACCAACGTAGCCCGTCTGCATCAGGTCTATAGCGGCTCAGCAATCTACATCGAGGGGATCGGCACCAGTACCGGCAAAGCCGACTCGAATTTAGACATGGCCTTCGGCACTGGCGCAACTGGCGTCATATCCAGGTCAGAGGAAGGCCTGGCCAAGATCAGCACCATGATCGCCGGCCTCTCGTCCGGCCCGGTGGCGGTGGATGTTTTCGGCTTTAGCCGGGGTGCTGCCGCAGCTCGGCACTTCGTCAACATCCTTCTGGAATCCAACCAGGGGCGCGAGGTGCGCGTCGCCTTCGTCGGCCTCTTCGATACCGTGGCAGCAATTGGCCTGGACACCACTGATGACGACAATGCGCCGGTTCGCCTCTACATTGCCCCAGGGGCGGCGGAGAGGGTTGTCCAGTTGGCAGCCAAGGACGAGTACCGGCTCAACTTTGCGCTTAACTCTGTACAGCCAGAGCACACGGAACTCACGCTTTTCGGTACCCATAGCGATATTGGTGGCGGCTACCTGGCCCAAGTCGAAAAGACGCCGATCATGCGCCCCCTCGATGCCGTCCTAAAGTTTGGGGACGATGTGGCCTACAAGAGATTCGAGGCAGCAGCCAATGCTAGGCTCCAAGATGCTGCTGCCCAATACATGGAGTACGTGAAAGACAGCAGCCAGATCAAGCCGACCATCGGCACTTTCTCCGTTGTCTCCAAGAGCGATGCGCCAATGGTGGGCTATGTAGCCAATGCGATCATGACTCGCACAGTCAAACCGGATCTGCAGCTTCTTGCCGGCCACCTCATGCAGACCATAGCGCAGGAGAGCGGAGCGCCGCTTTCCCCTCTATCAGACCCGGTACCTGGGGAACTGGCCTTTCTGTTCAGCAAGTACCTTGATCTGTGGCATGGGAGCGGTGACATCACCCTATCCAAGGAACAAACCGAGCTGCTGATGACGGAGTATGTTCACTGCTCCGATAACTGGACGCCGGTCGGCCCCCTCTACGTGAACGCCCCCGCCCCTGGCCGGGTTCGTCGCATCTACCAGCAATCACCGGGGAAGTGACACGATGAAGCGAATAGCGATTGCCATAGCCCTTTCCATCACGCTGGTGGCTTGTGGAGATGCCCAGGAGAAGCAGCAGCACCGCAAGCCTCCAGAAGAACAGGTGATCAGTGAGCCAGCCCATGGGCTTGGAGTCCTGTTTGGGAAGCCAGACCCCAACTACACTCCACCTGGCACACCAGTTGATAGTCCGGGCTTTAAGGTGACTCTCCCAGAGGATCGCTGGGAAGATACCACTATCAGCAAACAAGAGGGCAAGCCAAGCGAGGCTGCTGGTGTAGATAAATGAGAGCTCGCGGGCGGATACTGGTGACACCTGAGCGGCAAGCTGCAATGATGAACTAATCAATCAACACGGAGGGCAAGCAATGTCCTTTACTGCGATCACCCTTGAGGCCGCCCAGGCCATTGAACCAACTGAACTGTCCGGCGTCATAGACGGGATACCGGTCAATCCTGCCGATCCACCAGCCAGAGACATCAAGAATGACGAGCGCGAAACCGAAGAGCTGATACTTTGGTGGCGCCAGCCGTACTTGCAATGGAACAAAAGAGGGCACTGGGAGATTAGATGCCTCGATGGCGGCGCATGGGACCGTCCCACGTTCATAGGCAGCCATGATGAGCTGGCCGGAGCCATCGAGCTGGCCAAGAAGCCTACCCGCGCGTATGCCATATGGGAGCGGCAGGCCATGGAGAACGGCGAAGCCCTAATGAGAACGCTGGGGCTTGATGAATGAGAAAAGGGCGTCTTTGTGGCGCCCATGTCTCACCGCTCGCGGCATCCTGCCCATTCAGGGGCTCAAACCGAGACCCACAACAACCTCAGTTCTGTTCAGCCTCCTGTTTTTCCTCTTACTTGTCGTGGTTGTCCAGGGGCTGCCACATCATGGCACCAGCGGCCTCGTTACAAGCGATGGCTTGCCACTGCTGGCCAGCCTCATCAACAGCGACACAGCCCGCGACCCAATGAGCAGGATCACGCAACTCGTTCACCCAACCCTGCACCTCGCCTCGATAGACCACAACCACGCCGCCACGGCCTGTATAGCCCTGCTCCTGCCGCCATTGAGTGGCCAGCTTGCTATCTGATGGCATCGTTATTCCATCCGAACTACTTCTACCGGTTTGCCGCGCAGCTTTCTGGCCGCTTTGGCGGCTTCCTCGGCGGTAATCCCCTCCACTAGGTAATGACCACCGCCGCGACTAGGGGTCGTCTCCCCCAGTTGCGCCATCGAATCACCCAACTCCAGCTGAATGCGCTCAGAGACCCAGCCATGGAGGCGCGGATAAACCGCAACCCGGCAAGCGCTGGCCTCGGTCACCGCCTTCTCGACATGTTCAGAAAATACCTTGGCCATCACTACTCCTTTGGTCTAACTCGTCCGCATCGGCGTAGGAGTACATATTCGTGATCAATTAGCTCTGATTCTCATCATCCAACCCGGAAGCGGTATATCCAACCATCGCGTTTTGGTAACGAACCGCAGCGATATGAATACGGACGGAAGACAAAAGCCCCGCCGCGGCAACGACTGCAGACAGCCATGGATTTGACCCATAGTTTGCTAGACCAAGAACCAGAAGCATGATGCTGATGCCGATCATGTGGCTGGCAGTTACAATGCCATGGGCTCGAAGTCTGGCAATCATTCTGTTCATTTGTGGCGTTTGTTCCTCGTAAAAATCAAGCGCTGAAGCGGTTCAGAAGCTGGAGGCGACCCAATAATCTCTGAGCTTTGCTATCCTGGCTCTGAGAGGAGTCATCCAGTTCTATATTATTCTTATCAAAAAGCGCTCTCAAGCTGGCTATGCCTCTCTGGGAGGCTTCATATCGAGACCGCCTCAGGATTTCCCTTACTTCACGGACAACAACCTTACACTCGTGCTCATCAAGCCAGCCGATGCCCCGACGAGTATATGGCAGGCTAAGAAGGTGCTGCATCCATGCATAGGCTTCGTGCTTATTCATTCTGCCGGAGTCGACCAGGGTGTTGATGCTGGCATGCGCCTCGCGTCTAGCCAATCGGGTATCTCTGTTGGCAACAGAACCGATCGCGATGTCAGTCCCTTCTCTGCAGCTAATGTAGCTATCGCAGGCATCACGGTTGCAACGGTAGATCATCGTTTTAGCCGGAGCGGCAGGATACACCACCTGTTTGCTGACGAGCTCCAGAGGAGAGCCACAAAACCGGCAGTCCTTTGGATGAAAATGACTATATGCTGTGTTGCGAGCCATATGCACAATCCTGATGAGAGGGTTGTAGCCATTGTCTCGTGGTACTCAGGAATGCAAGTTTGAGTTGCAGCCAGGCCGGCTGTGATAACTCATACTAGGCATGGGTAAGGGGGTCTACACCTGGGTGTGAAGTTGGGAGTGCAAAACAATCTCGGGTTTAGCCCAAAAATACCCCTGCTGCAGATTGAATCCGAGTATTTGAGATGAGATCGCTTGGTTGTAGGTTTCGATGCGTTCAGCGATGATGGGGATCCCCTTCTTCATACAGGCATCAATCCCTTCCAGCATAGAGGGGGGGTAGCCGTGCGTTTGCCCACACTCAAACTTCACTATGTCCCATTCAAAATCATGCAGTCGTGTAAGCGTGGAGTATTTCGTGCCGAAATCATCCATGACAAGTTCGACACCCATCGATCTAAGGCTATCCCATCGTTTTTGGAGCGTAGAGGCTGTGACCAGCTCGGTGACTTCTACCAAAATGTGGTGCTTGCGGGCCAGCTTGAGGATCAGAGTGCGCCATTGATGGAACTGGTGCTCAATTGCCAAGGTATGCTCACTCACATTGACCAGTAGTTTTAATTCTCCCTTAAGGAGCTGGTCTGCGAGCTCGAGAACGGCTTTATCGATGTCGAACCAAGAGTGGTAATCGGAGGTAGGAGGGGAGAACCTTGATAGGCCACTATTTCTCGCAAGCAACTCATAGGCATGAATCGCCTGCTTCTCTGTGTCGAACACTGGTTGCCTAGCAATGAGCATTAACTTTGGTCCCCTCTGAAATTGCCGCGAGAGAGTCTACCCCTCTGACGCCGAGTAAATCCTATGGTGAAATCGTGACCTATTTCTGGTGTTAGTTATCCACAGAATTGCTGGATAAGTATCCTGCGAACGTGTGGACAGTTCGCTGCAGCCATTGCCAGGACTGCATTACTGGCAGCACTTAGCTGCAGCGCCGTTGATATGGGTTATCTAGCACCAGGGAAGCCGGTAAGAGGCCAGGTCATGACATCCGCAAGCAGGTCTTCATATTCAGATTGTGCTGCCCGGCCAAGAGCTATTTGCAGCTTGATTAGGTTGGTAGCCAAAGCCGTGAAACCAACCACCTCGGTGCAACAGCTTTCGCCATTACGCGCCGCGGATAAAATGTCAAAGGAGTGATTGAAATCGGGCAGCCTGGCAGCGTCATGAATGGCATCGTAGATCAAAGCCAGCCGCGATATGGACTCAAAGGCCAGTTCCGGAAATGCATCCAGAGTTGAGCCTATGTTGTGGCCAAAATATGGTGCAATGACGGAACCGGCCTGGCAGGACAAGTCACTCGAGATTTTCTCGATTCTTTCCAGCATTGAATTCAGAAACTCCTGGGAATACCCAGCCCCCTGATCACCCAGTTGTTGCAACACGTCGTTCTTGATTTGCTCCTCAATGGACATCAGGATCAGTTGATACGAGGCGTGAACTGCTCGTACACAAGCAGTCAGTGGTCTGTGAGGAATGAGTTCCTTATGCCAGGTGGCCAAGGGATGGGACTTCAGTTCCGCATCGTCTGCGTCAGAGTAGGAGTAAGTTACGAGCGGCCGGCCATCGAGGTATATGATGTTGTGCACCATGACGACAAAGCCGTTCTTAGTAAGCCACAGGGAACCAGCTCTGACCCTTGAATCCCCCTGGTCAGTGGTGTTGGGTAGTGCGTGTATTGCGGTCATTTATTCCTCTCAACATTAGTGAATAGTAAGGCTGCGATGGTGCAGTTCGCTGGAGTCGATCAAGTATCGATGCCGGTATAGCTCGCTGGCCTGTTGGTTCAACGGCACCAATACCCACTCCACGTCTGAATGACAGATAATGGAGAAACAGTGGTCGTTGATAATGAAAATATCACCTGGGAAGTGCCGGCATTTTGATAGGAAATCATCACGCTGAGCCAACGTCAGTGGCTTGCACTCTGCGTAGTTCAGAATTTTTTCCCGTTCGCTAACCTGCACCGGCAGGTCTATGGTGGTGGCGATTGCTTTGCTGAAGTCCATAGGGTCCCCCCATTGTTTTTGATAAGTTGGTGACAGGATAAAGTGCTTTTTTGCAATGCAAGGGGGGCCCCCCGGGCGGCAAGCACCTGGACAGCTTCAAAAAGATTTGGTGAGTGCACCGGACCTATGTGGTGGCCGGTGCCTGGGATTGTGTGATTGATGGGAAGAGCGGGGAGGGGGGGGAGTCAAATTCATCCTGCCGGCGGTTCTCGGCGAACGGGATGCTATAGGGACTTCAGTAACAGTCCACGGAGAAAGTCCTGCTGTGAGATAGAGCAGGCTTTGAACCCGCGAAACACACCACTATCGACAAGGATTTCGTCATAACGCCCTGCGGTATCTCTATAAATCAGACGTCGCTTTCCAATTCCGTCGACCAACCCATCAACTAAGCGCACTACCTGTTCGGCGCTGTTGGTGATAGTTGCGCCGCGGTCAAGATCCAGAAGGATCAGCATGGTCTCGTCCTGGTACACAATGTCAAACCCGGGTGTTTGCAAAGCGTTTGCTCCCTATACCTCTGTTGAACCTACCCAGGCATCGCCAAGGTATGCATTCGCTCCCTGAAGCCGCTCCAGGGGGATATCGAGAGCACACAGGCTTTCATGTGTCCAACCTTCCGCCGGAGGGGAGTATTCAAAGATGACTACGGCCTTGTCGAACAGGTCGACGATCTGCAACTGACAGTGAATTAATGAGGGGGTCAGAATCACGCATTCACCAGGTAAAACATCAGTGATGAACTTCATGGCAAATCTATTCTCCCTGATTAACTCTGTTCATCTACAAGAACGGCGTGAATGGTGTTGTGCGGCATTGCTTTTTTGATCACTCCAGCCCTTTCAATTTCATTCACCAATTCGTCGCAAATGAGATGCTGCTCGCTTTTCTGATATGGCTTATGGGGGGAGGACAGGTACCACCCCGTCCCCCGGTTGGCAAGTTTCCATCCGGCACGCAGAAGCTCGATAATGTCGCGCACTTCCATATCTGTTCCCCAGTTTACTTCTCTATGTTGATCGCTGCCAAAAGCTTGTTCACCCTAACCATGTCTTCGTCGCTATGAGTAGGCCCGCTGTGGTACAAGCGACCGCACTCTTGGCATTCGAAGAGAAACCCGCCAGCCAGCGGTTCGCTGGTGAAAGACACGTCTGAATGGCATTCGCAACACAGATGCAGACCATCAGTGTCGACAATGGTCTGAACAGATTCATAATGGTCAACATTCGGTGCAAGGCAGTGCTTATCGGGGTCTGACGCTCAGTGGAACGAAAACTCACGTTAAGGGATTTTGGTCATGAGATTATCAAAAAGGATCTTCACC
>NZ_JAPCJD010000103.1:0-12176 GCF_027707845.1 Aeromonas sp. QDB14
GGCATATGGATTTAGGGACTCAGAATACTTTTTTCTGAAAATCAAGGCGGCCTTCCCCGGAAAGCCGCGATGAACCAAATTTTAGGGGGAGTTATGTTTCTGTAATCCGGAAAGGTAAACTCTATATTGTTGAGAACTAAGGTCATTTTATTTGGATTTTTTAATATTGGTTTAGTAAGTTGATCTAATCTATATACTGGTACAATAACAACGCAGTCACCGCAATACTCAATGGGGATCCAGCAATATACCAGAGAATCCTTTGATGTATCTGCAACCCCATTGATGCCAACAGAAAAAATATTAATAGTTTTAATGATGGTTGTTTTTTCAATATCAAAAAAGAAGCCGTCGCAGACCACATCCTTTAAGTAAAGGAAGAATCCATCATTAATTACTCGCTTATATTTTGGAGTATTATCATTTGGTTTTTCCACACTAAATTTAAATTTCCTTTTTAAACTTATATAACATGAGTAGTAGTCATGCGTTTGATCTTTTCTCGCACACTGCTTGATAATTCTAATCCCAACCTTGCATATGTTATCTAAGTGTGCCTGTTCATATATTCCCACTTCATTGTCGTTAACCTTGTCGAATATAACACAACCTGAAGGATCCCTTTTTACGTCAACATTGCTCTCTAACAGATAATATTTATATACCAATAAATCGTTTTCGAAAACAGATTGGCAATATTTTACCGCATCAATTTGAATTGTTTTTTCTCTGCGCGGCAAGTCCTTTCGATAAATTTCAGATAACAGTCGCCTGTTTAATTCATTTCCTAGTTGATGATAGAAGGTAATATCATTGAGAGCCGGAACAGTAGATTGCAATAATGCACTAATTGCCTTCGAGCGAGAAATGTTTTGTGATTTGCAATAATTATCTAGCGCACGTATCGTATCCATATTTTCAACATTAAATGTTATGCGATTAGTCATGGTTATATCTCATTATGCAAAAAATACAATATGCATAACTATTAACATAAAATGCTTTTATGTCAATGACATTGCTATACAAATTATGCGCTCTATCTATGATGAAACGCCTGACGTATGACCACCGACATTGATCGGGAAATCCCATATGACGGACAGCATGTTAAGCAACGAAATGCTCCTCAAGCATTTCGATGGAGCACTTGGTTAGGACATGCATGCCAAGCGCACCTGTCTTCGGTTAATGCCACTCTAAGCGTGATCGAATAGGGGGTCATTGGCAATTAATACCATCGGCCCCGTCCTCTCCTTGGCCTACTGGCTTGAGTGAATGCACGCCGTAAAAAGTCGACCGCACCGAGGCAGGGGCGAGTCGCTTGCAGGCTGGAGATGGATTGCTAAGAGCCATCACATCGCATTTTTTACATGAGAACCCTCTCCTATGGACGACAAGGAGGGCTCATCATGAAACTACTAAAGCTGAAAGATGTCATCGCAATGACATCACTCTCTAAGGCATCAGTTTATCGTCAGATGAATGCGGGGACGTTCCCCTTACCTATTAGAATCGGGCCGCGATCTGTTTCTTGGATTCTGAGTGAGATAGAGGAATGGATCGAGTCTAAGAAATCTCTTCGTTGATAAATTATTTACCGGCCAATAGCAGGTGGCACCGATAAATTTTTTTACTGTCTTGGTTGTAACTATAGAGTTGTTTGTTGATGTGAAATCAATATGGTGCAAGGGCTCAAGCAATATTTCAGTGTTGGATAGGTAATACTATCCTTATCAATACATGTTCCACTGTGTGCGCAAATGCCAGTCGTGAACATATAGCTCAGCCAAACTCCATTTCATCCAATAGCGTCATCGTGCTTGATATATCAAGCAGCGAAATGCGTTGGCTTACTGGCGCTCAGTATCACCTAGAACCATTTCAAATCACAAGCCTCATGTGTCTGCATGAGGAATCGCATACCTATCTGCCTAGTGGCCTATCTCTCTAATGAGTCAGGCCGTAATTACCGTGTCTCTGTAAATCTGAGGATAAACCAATGAAATACTATCAATCCAATCATGGGAACCATATCGAAAACTACAGGGAGAGAACCCTGAATGTAATCCAATTAGCGACTAAGGATCATCCGAGAACGCTTGCAATTCGAGTAGATCTGCATGACCCGGCCATACTGGATAATGGCGATACTATTGATTGCTTGTATGACAACTCCCCAAATGTAATAGCAAGGTTCATCAACTCGCTCAAAGCGAAGATCGATGCGTATCAGCAACGTCAACGTGCGAATGGGGTAAGGGTATATCCCAATACCCTCCGATATGCTTGGGTACGTGAGTACAGCCAAACAGGAAAGCGCCATTATCATGTTCTTTTGCTCTTGAACAAGGATGCTTTCTATCACTTGGGAGACTATGACTTAGATCGAGGTTCTCTGAGAACAATGATCACCACAGCGTGGTGTAGTGCGCTGGGTCTTCAGCCTGATGATGGTCAACATCTCATTCACTATGCGGATAAAGGAGTGTTTGAGCTTACTAAGAAAGATGTTGAGTCAGGGTATTACCCTAGAGGCTTCTTGGACCGAATAGACTATATGGCGAAAGAGAAAAGCAAAGTTTTCGGAGACGGCAATCGTAATTTCGGCTGTAGCACCAAATAAAGTGTTTGAGAGCAAGCCGTTGTTATTAACGAGGGGAGCGTATTGATAGTCTGGGGTGGTAGCCTCCAAATCTGTTAAGCTAGCCCCTTATTAACTATCACATCACTCGGAGCAACCCATGGCAGCCTATTCCCCTCCATTCACCCTGACCCACGCCATGCTGAGTCGGGTGGTAGAGATTGCCGAGTTGGTGGGGCAGTGGCGGTCTACTCAAAGCTCCCAGGTGCCGATGCTGCGCCGGGAGAACCGGATCCGCACTATCCAGGCATCGCTGGCCATCGAGCACAATACCTTGAGCTTGGAGCAGGTGACGGCAGTCATTGATGGCAAACCTGTGCTAGGGCTACCCCGCGAGATCCAGGAAGTGCGCAATGCCTTTGCCGCCTATGAAACGATGTCGAACTGGGATCCTGTGTCTGCGGAAGATTTGCTCAGTGCCCACGGGCGACTGATGCTCGGACTCTGTGATGATACCGGGGCATGGCGCAGTGATGGAGTCGGTATTTATCGTGGTGAGCAATTGGTACATATGGCACCGCCAGCCAATCAAGTGCCACGTCTGATAGGACAACTGTTGCAATGGTTGGCAGATACTGAAGCCCATCCCTTGATCGCTTCTTGTGCGTTCCACTACGAATTGGAGTTCATACATCCCTTCTCTGATGGGAACGGGCGTATGGGACGCTTATGGCAGACGGTGATCCTGAGTCGCTGGCAGCCTGTTCTGGCCTTCTTGCCGGTCGAAACAGTCATCAAGGAGCGACAGGAACACTATTACCAACAGCTAAGCCAAGCAGACAGACTGAGTGACTGCACCGACTTCATCCTGTTTCTGCTTGAGGCATTAAGGGATGCTTTAGCTCAAGCGATTGCTGTTCAACCTGCATCGCAAGCCACTCAGTTGGAAAAAACGCGGGTAGAAAATCAGGCAAAAACGAAGGTAGAAATGCGGGTAAAAACGCCGGATTTGATCTTGGGTGTTTTAGCTGTTGAGCCAACCTTGACCCTCAAACAAGTGGCTGAGCGGATAGGCAAATCAACCAGCACCGTTGAGCGGGCAACTTCTGCCTTGGTCAAGGAAGGGCGGTTGCGTTTTGTCGGGCCGCGTAAGGGGGGACATTGGGAAGTGCTGCCAGTGGGAGGAGAAACAGTTACGCAATGATGGTTCTACGAAAGGTGAGCTACACAGCCATGTAAGCCCCTGGAGGGGTGAGAAGGGGATAATGGATAACTCAATTGCGATTATTGCAGTGTGGTCGGGATGCTGAAGCAGCCGTGGATAGCCATCCGTGCTGGGCTTCGGCACAATGCCCACATCCATGGATCTGATGACAGACAACACTACTGATGGCTCGCATATTCACAAAGGCCCAATTGAGTAAACTCGAGAGCAAGAGCCAAGCCGAACTGTTGGCTATCGTGCTTGAGCTGGCACAGCACGTCCCCCTCGCCAAGAAACACCCGATTAACCAGTACCTCACCGCTGAAGAGGCGTTGCTGGAGCTGGCCAAAAAAGAGTACAAAAAACTCACCCGTCGTCTTCCTTCCTGGGATTACCAAGAAGTCGATGCCTTCTTCGCTACCTTGTGCACGCAGTTTATTCCGCTGCTGGGCAAGGGGATTACAGCGTCACCCAGGGAAGGAGAAACCTTTGCACTCGCGTTGTTGGGGCAAGCCAGTGAGCTGTATGAAAAGATGGATACCTCCAGCGGGAGCTGGGAGGATTACCATCTAGCGCTGGTCGAGCAGTGGCTAATGGCTATCGGTGCTCAACGTGAGTCCGTATCGTCTGAAATGCTGGCGCATCGGTTGCGTGAGGGATGGACCAGTATCGACCCCGCCATCAGCATCACCTACCTGCTTGATTACCGCGAGGTGCTGGGCACCCCGCTGGTGCGGGCCTTGCGGGATGACTATGCGGCTGCAGGCCAGTTGCCTGAAGCGCTGGGCTTGAGTCTTAGCTTGAGCGATATCGCGTTTTTTGATCAGGTACAGCAACAAGGGGGATTTACCCATCCCCGTCAGCAGATCGACTATGCACGTTTGTTGATTGATGAGTTGCGGGCCGAGCAGGCCATTACCGTGTTGCAGGCAATGGACCCGGAACAGCTGCAGCGCCATCGTCAATTGGCGGCCTGGCATCAGGTGCTGATCCAGGCCTATCAGGAAGAGGGACGTCGCAACGATGCCCACGCCTTGGCATTGAGTGCCTTTGCCGCGACTCGGAGTAGCGAATTTTTTACAAGCTATTGTCAAAGTGGGGATGAGCCGAGAGAGGTGGCATTGGCCCGCTTTGTCGCGATTGCTGAACAGTGGGGTCTCTACGGGGTCTTGCTGTTGTTGGACGAGATAGAAGCGTGGCCGCAACTGGCACAGCGGCTTGCAAGTACCACAGATACCGCCTTGTTGGAAGTGCTCGCCATCCTGACCGGCTCCACGGTGCGCACTTGGTCGAGCCGCCTCTATCAACAGGGGTTTACGGCGGTGGCGGTGCGTCTGCGTCGCATACTGGTGGCCCATGTCGTGAATCAGGGCAAGAGCACCTACTATTCGGGGGCCGTGTCGGATCTGAAAAAGAGCCTGGATTATCAAGCGACCCTGAAGCAGGGGGATGAGCTGAGTGCACTCTCTTCGCCACAGGACTACTTGAATCAGCTGTATCAGCAGCACAAGCGTAAGAGCAGCCTCTGGGAGTTGGTTCGCCAAAAACTACCGACTGTCACCATCACGGCGAGCGGCGTGCTGTATCAGGCGGGGAAGTAAGGGGCTGGAGCCCCTTTCATAATTTCAGCCAGTTCATGACGGCACATCGGTGCGCTTTGAGGGGGGAACAAAACTAAAGCCCCCGGCTTTGCCGGGGAGACTTACTTTGCCGCATAAGGTACATAATTACTTCCCCGTAAACCACCTGAAGTCAATCAGTCGGTCTTGCCACACGCATCAGCCCACGCAGGATGAGCATGACTGCCTGGTCTACATGTGGGGTCATAGCAAGCATTTGGTTCTCCTCAACAGATAGACCATTGTTCAGGGCAGCAGCTGAAAACCGCTCAAATTCGGCTCGGCCCTGCCACGCCGCATGCGACGTTGCCCAAGGTTGCACGAGACCAATTGTTTCGGTGATGTCGCGGGTGCAGCCACCGAAACCTCCCATCAGGTACAGCGGCTGTCCGCCCTGTAATGACATCAGCGCTTCCTCAGCGATGCCCGGCATAGAGCCCTTGTATTTGTCCACCCGACCTCCAAGCACGATCCGGGCATCAGACACCGCTAACATGGTCCGGCGCATCGCGGTCAGTCCATCTGACCACTCGGCTTCCGTTGGCTGTTGTTGGGCTAACTTCAACCGTTCCACCAACGGTAGCCGCGTACCGTCGAGCTGCAAGCAGACAAATTCGGCACTACCTTCGAGATCGTCCACCGTCGATTCAAGGCTAGGGGCCGACTGTAGGATATGAACCGGCCATGCCAGAAAGTTCATTACGTCTGCATGGCAGTCGTTCTCTGCAGAATCGCGACGATGTCGAGAAACTAGTTCGAAAAGCAACTCACTGAACCCGTGCTGACGAAGGTCACCCCCGTATACTAAGCGAGCCCCAAGCGCGAGTAAGTGGCGCGCGATTTCCGCCATGGCATCACGCAGGTGCCCATCACTCAAGCCCAGAGCGGGCATGTCCGGGCTTTCCGAGATGGAGATGGCTATTACCTGCTGTCCAAGCACCTCTTCGTAGCTCATCGCACCGCTCCTGCCAGCCATTCGGTCAAACTACGCAACTGAACTCTTGGAGCAACCTCCGCAAACAAGCGTTCCTCCTCCGCGCTGAGCGGCGGGTCCGGATAGACGATTAATGGCTCCGGTACATCTTCTGCCGGGGGCAGACTGGCGAGCGAGATAAGCTCAGGCGGCCTCGGTAGGAAGGTCACTGTCGGGTCGGCTACTCCTCGGGCGAGCTCCACTCGACAGCGCCATAGGAAATCCTTCAGCACCTCGTCAAGGAGGCGGCCGATTACGAAGTCGATCCGGCTAACCCCATGTGGTTCCAAACGCACCACTGGCACATTGCCCATGTACGGGAAACCGCGCTCGTCTATATCGCTGATGCTGTTGGCTACCACAAGTGGCACATTCCAGCGCTTAGCCTCAATCACTTCGCGTCGGCACCACTCACGGGAGGAATAGGAATCGGTGTGAATCGCCACCATAGCACTCACACGCACCTGCTGGAGCAGCACTTTCTGGAAGCGCAGGCCTGCAGGGATGTCATGCACGTCGAAAAAACTTGCTAGCCCATGGCCTTCGTGCAGCTGTGTGCGTATCGCTTTCGCGATGCGCACGCCGTCCTCATCATGCTTTGAGTGGCTGAGGAAGATTTGTACTTTCTTAAGGTACGCCTCCAGTGCCGCTTCGTCCTCGGCAGGGCGCTTCAGATGCTCAAGATAGTGGCGTAGCATCCGACAGAACTCGTAGGTTAACTCGGCCGTCAACCGTTGGCGATGTTCTTCCTGGGAACCCTTCCAGAGGTCCCAACGCAGAGCTTGTTCTGCTACCCCCAAGCTTCCCAGAACCCCAGATTCAATAGCAACTGGAAATACCCGGGCGCCGAGACCAGCCTGTTCGGTCTGCTCTACGAGTTCTTGGACATATCCGGTCCAGGCCGTGTCAGCTACCAAGTTAGGGTCGGCCAGAACCACTATGGCAGTTGTTTCCGCCTCGTTGAGGTCTATCGGCAAGGGGCCTGCTAACCCTGGGGCGGCGGCATAGCGATAGATAACACTAAGGCCAGTGCCACCCGCGATGTTCTCATAGAGCTTGCGACGGAAATGCTCTCGCAGAACATCAGCTATCGCGCCACCCTCTGCGAAATCAGGATGCCAAATGACGTAAAGAACTAGGAGCGGGCGTGTCAGATCGGTCATAGATAGTCTCAACTATTGTGCAGTCTACGCCTTTGCTACCTACTTTAGGTTCCAGTGCGTGGGCGTAAATTACGGCATAAATATCATGAAACGTGGTCGAGAGGGCGCCGTAATCAGTTTGACCACCATAGTGGCGATAACTGACAAAAACTTTATGCATTACGGGCACTCTGTCGCGAGAGACAAACCTTCTCAAACGTCATCACCCATGAGCGTCCTCAATGGCTTTAAAGGTGGGCGATAGACAAGGGCAACGCGGAGGCTGACTGCATCAGTGCGTCATTCCGCACACCAAACATTTCCTGTTGTACTTCATCATTTCCTGCGAGTTCTTGATGAACTTGGCGCGCGACGTTCTAGCCGCATACGCATCTTCAATCCACTGACCTAGTTCCTCAGGTGTTCTCGGATAGATCCAATATCTCGCGTAGCAGTCAATGTGTCCTTTCGTCCAATTCTCATTCAAGCGTGGCGGCATATTGGCAGCATTACCTTGACTCGGGAGGATGATGCCCATGACACCATTTGGTAATGTCTCACCTTGTTGAAGTGAACTCTTGAGCTCCCAATCGACGTATCTCCGGCTATGGGTGCAACTTCCAACAAGCACAATAGTTACTGTCGTGTCCTGTAAATATTTCTTTCGAATTTGGGACATCACATAGGTAGGATTTGTGCTGTTGATGAAATCATCATTCTCGTTGGCACCAAGCACATATGGAGTGAATACCTTGTGCTTATTAGCAAACTCATCGATGAATGCGTCAACTTCGTTTTTGTCACCCTTGTAGTGAGAAATGAAAACCTTCCTTTTGATACCTGTGTAAGCCATTTCAAACCCCCATGTATTTGTAATGCCAACACTCTATCGCTTCTATGTGCTCCCGACAAACGCTTATGCCCAAAAGGTATTGCCCATCTGTGTGACTGTTTGTTGGCGTTGTTAATGGAATGGCCGCCCCCTCTCAACCCGGCATCGCCTGTGCCAAAGTGAGACGATAGCCGACACCATCAAGTTGATGTGACTCAAAACATGGTCGCAAAGGCTACGAGTGGGTAAACTAGCCCGCATTAGTGCACCAGTGCACCTTTAATCGTCGTCTCAATTTCCGGATTTCTCATGGCCATCAAGAAGAACGAACTCTACTCCTCCCTCTGGGCAAGCTGTGACGAACTGCGTGGCGGTATGGATGCCTCCCAGTACAAGGACTACGTGCTGACCCTGCTATTTGTGAAGTACGTCTCCGACAAGGCCAAGGGCAATCCCTACGCAATGATCGAGGTGCCGGGTGGGGCGAGCTTTGACGACATGGTGGCCCTCAAGGGCAGCAAGGAAATTGGCGAGGGGATCAACCGCATCATCAGTGCGCTGGCCGTTGCCAACGATCTGCAAGGGATTATCACCATTGCCGACTTCAACGATGAGGACAAGCTCGGCAAGGGTAAGGAGATGACAGACCGTCTCTCCAAGCTGGTGGCTATCTTCGAGGGGCTCGATCTCTCGGCCAACCGCACCGAAGGGGACGATCTGCTGGGGGATGCCTACGAATACCTGATGCGTCACTTCGCCACCGAGTCGGGCAAGTCCAAGGGGCAGTTCTATACCCCAGCCGAGGTGTCGCGCATTCTGGCCAAGGTGATCGGCATCAGCCGCCAGACTCCGCAAGATGCCACCGTCTACGATCCCACCTGCGGCTCGGGCTCCCTGCTGCTCAAGGCGAGTGATGAGGCCGGTTCCAAGGGACTCTCCATCTACGGGCAGGAGATGGATAACGCCACCCAGGCGCTGGCACGGATGAACATGATCCTGCACGACAACCCCACCGCCAAGGTGTGGAAAGGCAACACCCTGGCCGATCCGCAATGGAAAGAGGCGAACGGTGCCCTTAAGACCTTCGACTTTGCGGTGGCCAACCCGCCGTTTTCCAACAAGAACTGGACCAGCGGGCTCGATGCCGAGCACGATCCATTCGATCGCTTCTACTGGGGTGTACCGCCCGAGAAAAACGGCGATTACGCCTTCCTGCTGCACATCATCAAGAGCCTGAAAAGCACCGGCAAGGGCGCGGTGATCCTGCCCCATGGCGTGCTGTTCCGTGGCAATGCCGAGGCGCGCATTCGCGAGAACCTGCTCAAACAAGGCTACATCAAGGGGATCATCGGCCTGCCCGCCAACCTCTTCTACGGCACCGGTATTCCCGCCTGCATTATCGTGATCGACAAGGAGCACGCCCAGGCACGCGCCTTTAATCCCACGGGGGCCAGCAGCGAGCAGCAGCGGATCTTGATGGTCGATGCCAGCCGCGGCTTTATCAAAGATGGCAACAAGAACCGGCTGCGCGAGCAGGATATCCACCTGATTGTCGACACCTTTACCCGTGGCCTGACGTTGGATGGCTACAGCCGCTGGGTGCCGCTCGCTGAAATCGCCGCCAACGATTACAACCTCAATATTCCGCGTTATATCGACAGCAGCGACGGCGAGGATCTGCACGATTTGGCTGCTCACCTGCAAGGGGGCATCCCGGAGCGAGATATCGAAGCGCTTAGCCCCTACTGGCAGATCTTCCCGACCCTGAAAACCACCCTGTTTGCGCCGCTGCGCCCTGGCTACAGCCAGGCGCAGGTGCCCGCCGCCAAGGTCAAGGGCACCATTTTGGCCCATGACGAATTTACCTGTTTCAAGCAGGCGGCGCTGGCGCCGTTCAGCGACTGGTTTGCGGCCTGCCAGCTGTCGGAGTTTGCCAAGGGCGACTCCCCCAAGGCGCTGATCGAGGAGATAAGCGAGGCACTGCTGGAGGCGTACCGCAGCGCGGGCCTTGGCGAGTTGCTCGACCCTTACGCCATCTATCAGCTGCTGATGGACTATTGGCAGAGCCAGTTGCAAGACGATCTCTATGTGCTGTCGCAAGATGGCTGGGAGGCGGCCAAGGTGCTGCGCGAGTTGAAGGTGGAGAAGGGCGAGAAGCAGAAAGAGAGCGCCGATCTCGTTATCGGCAAGGCCAAATACAAGGCAGAGCTAATCCTGCCCACCTTGCTAGTGGCCCGCTTCTTTAGCGAGCAGCAACAGGCGCTGGATAAGCTGCAAACTACGCTCGATGAAGCCAGCCAGGCACTGGAGAGCTTTATCGAGGAGCAGAGCGGTGAAGAGGGTGGCCTCGCCGAGGCACTCAATGACAAGGAAAAAGTCACGGCCGCCAGCGTCAAGGCGCGCCTCAAGCTGGCCACCGACCGGGAAGAAAAGGTGGCGCTTAAGCAGGCACAAACGCTATTCGATACCGAAGCCAGTGCCAAAAAAGCCCATAAAGAGGCGAGCGACGCGCTCGATAGGGCGGTGTTTGCCCGATACCCCAAACTTGACGATGCCGAGATCAAAACCCTGCTGGTGGAGGACAAGTGGCAAGCGAGCCTGTGCGGCGCACTGGAAGCCGAGATTGAGCGGGTCACCCAGCAACTGGCAACTCGGGTCAAGGAGTTGGAGGAGCGCTATAGCAGTTCCCTGCCACAACTCACCAAGAGCGTCAGCGAGCTGGAAGCCAAGGTGGCGGCCCATCTGAAAGCCATGGGCCTGGAGTGGGCATAATGGCGGAGCAGATGATGCAAGACAGAGTGAACGAGAAGGTGGCCAAGCAGACTGTTCCGGCGGGCTATAAGCAGACCGAGGTGGGAATTATTCCCGAGGATTGGGATGTAGTGAGCGTAAGTTCATTAATCTCATCTATCGGGTCAGGTGTGAGTGTTAATTCCGTAGATAAGCTCAATGCCTTTTCACATGGAATGCATGTGCTTAAAACCTCATGCGTCAGTGAGGGAGGATTCCTCCCGGATGAAAAAAAATCAATTTTACCTGATGATATCCATCGGGCTAAATGTTCACCAGCAAAGGGGGACATTATTGTTAGTCGGATGAATACTCCCTTGCTCGTTGGTGAACTGGGTTATGTGCCTGTTGACATAGAAGATTCTTTTTTGCCAGATAGACTCTGGCTAATGAAATTTAAAAATAGTGAAAACGTCGATTCTCGTTGGCTGTCTAGGCTCTTGAGTTCATCCGCATTCGCAAAAAAAATAAAGGAGTCAGCAACGGGCACTAGTGGAAGTATGAAAAACATTTCCAAGGATACTTTCCTTGCGATACTTGTGCCAAAACCGGTATTTAAAGAGCAAGAGGCAATTGCTACGTCTCTTGCCGATACCGATGCGCTGATTGTGGGCTTGGAGCAGTTGATCGCCAAGAAGCAGGCCATCAAGACTGCCACAATGCAGCAACTGCTGACCGGTCGCACCCGCCTGCCGCAGTTCGCCCTGCGCCCCGATGGCACCCCAAAAGGCTATAAATCCAGCGAGCTGGGACAAATCCCGGAGGACTGGAAAGTAGCCACTCTTGGGAGTCTCGCGCACATTAAAACTGGTTCGAAAAACAACCAAGATAAAGTTGATAATGGGCAGTTCCCATTTTTTGTTCGCTCAGAAAAAGTGGAGTGGATGAATACATTTTCATACGATTGTGAAGCAATATTGATTCCTGGTGAAGGCGGTATTGGAAGCATTTTTCATTACCTGATTACCCATGATTAGCAGTCACCACGAGCTATACTGATCTTACGTACAGTTACTGAGGTGCGAGATCATG
>NZ_JAPCJD010000104.1:0-12030 GCF_027707845.1 Aeromonas sp. QDB14
CCCAGGGCGGTGAAGATATCAAAGACCCGTTTTCCGGTAAATCGCAATGCGGCTCCGCTTAAGTGAACAGCATTGCTCTTGACGAGGCCTTTTTGCTGTCTGGTGACACGGGGTGTACCGCTACTCCACCAGGCTCATGCCGGGGATCTGGCGCCAGTAACCGTTGCAGTCCCGCTCCTGCAGCAAGGGCAGGGGGGCCATCCCCTGTTCGTTGGCCTTGAAGCGCTCCAGCATCGTCAGGGTCTCCATGCCTTCGGGCGATAGGCGCACCACATCCACCAGGCCCTCCATCCCCTTGAGCTCGTTACCCAGGTTGTAGCAGTAACCGGACTGGGTCTGGATGCCGTTGAGGTTGAACACCTTCTGCCCTTCGCGACTGCTGGCAAGTCGCCCGGTGGGGTAGTGGATGCAGGCCAGTTCGCAGTTGTCCTTGGGCCGGTCGAGGGAGCGGGCGGTGAAGCAGCGTGCCGAGTAGGCGAGCGGCAGATGACCATAGGCGAACACCTCCACCTCGAACTGCTGGCGCTCCCTGCCCAGATCCTGATTGAGCTGCATCAGCCAGTCGCGGGAGAGCTCCACCGGCATCACCCAGCGCTGCATCCCCTGTTTAAGCAGCATGCGCAGCACGTCGGCGTTGTAGGCGTTGATGGCGGGGCCGCAGACGAACGGCAGCCCGGCTTCACTGGCGAGCTGGACGGCCCCCAGATCGTTGGCCTCGATCATCAGCTCGCCGTTGTCGACCAGCCGCTTGACCTCCTTGAGCTCGGAGGGAGCTGAGATCAGCGCCAGCGTGGAGAGTACCGCCTGCTTGCCGGAGCCCGCCACCTGACGGGCGAGGGCAATCCAGTCATCCACTTTCAGTTCGCGCCGCTTGCTGCAGACGGTTTCCCCCAGATAGACGATGTCGGCCTGGCTGGCGGCGGCCGCCTGATAGAAGGCCTGGGTGTCGGCCTTGGGCCAGTAGAAGAGCAGGGGGCCGAGAGAGAATTTCATGAACAGGGCTCCTTATTGCCACTGGCGATGATAGGCACCGAGGGTGGTCTGGCTCCCCTCGGAGACGCGGGCGAGCTGGGCATCCCACTCGGCCTTGACCTGATAGGCCTCGGGGTTGGCCTGATAGGCGTCGATGGCGGCGCGCCAGACCCGGGTCACCTGCTCCACATAGGCGGGGCTGCGCTGGCGTCCCTCGATCTTGACTGACTGGATGCCGGTCTGGAACAGCTCGGGCAGGAGGCCGAGGGTGTTGAGGCTGGTGGGCTCCTCCAGCGCGTGATAGGTCTGGCCATCCACCTCGAAGCGCCCCTTGCACAGGGTCGGGTAGCCGGCATTTTCCCCCGGGCCGTAACGATCGATCAGCACCTCGTTGAGGCGGGATTCGAGGCCGCTCGGGGTCTCCTCCCAGCGCACGAACTTGGCTGGTGAGCAGGCACCGACGGTGTTGGGGCTCTCGCCTGTCATGTAGGAGGAGAGGTAGCAGCGCCCCTCCGCCATGATGCAGAGGCTGCCGAAGGCGAACACCTCGAGGCCGACGTCGGTCTCGCGGGCCAGCTGCCTGACCTGATGCATGGAGAGCACCCTCGGCAGCACCACCCGGCCGACGTTGAAGTGCTGCTGGTAGAAGCGGATGGCGGCGGCGTTGGTGGCGCTGGCCTGGACCGAGACATGCAGCTCCATGTCGGGATGGCGGCGGCTGGCATAATCGAGCACGGCGAGATCGGCGATGATCAGGGCATCGGCACCGAGCGCCACCCCTTTGTCCACGGCCTGCTTCCAGCGGGCGTCGGAGCCCGGGTGGGCAAAGGTATTGATGGCGATGTGCAGCTTGCGGCCATGCTGGTGGACATAGTCAACCGCTCTTTCCAGCTTGCTGTCGGTGAAGTTGAGCCCGGCGAAGTGGCGGGCATTGGTGTCATCCTTGAAGCCGATGTAGACCGCATCGGCCCCGTTATCCACGGCTGTCTTCAGTGCCGGCAGGCTGCCTGCCGGGCAGAGTAATTCCATCGGGTACGCTCCGAGAGGGCAAAAATGCAAAAGTGGCCCGATTGTATTCATGCTTGCCCTCCCGCTTTTTGACCTGAGGCAGCTTTAGGTGGCTTTACCCTTCTTGAGGTAAGTGGGCACAAGTTTGATTTTCAACAGGATCTTGCCGAAGGGGCTGTGCTTGAATGCGCAAAAAACTGGGAGTTTATCGTGTTTCAACATCTGCAACGTCGCCTGGTCGAACAGGCACCCCGTCTCTTGCGCCACCCCCTCAAGCTGGTGCCCTTCCCGCTGCAACAAAACCTGATGGAGGCCCTGCTGGGTAGGGTATTCCGGGAGGCCATCGAAGAGGGGGAATTTGCGTTTCTTGCGGGCAAGTGGCTGAAAGTGGAAGTCAGCGATCTGGGGTTATGCTGGTTTATCAGCGAGCAGGGGGGCAAATTGGTAGTGGCAAGGAAGTGTGAGCACGCCGATGTCTGTTTCAGCGGCAATAGCCAGGATCTTGTTCTGATCGCCGGGCGCCGTGAAGACCCGGATTCCCTCTTCTTCCAGCGTCGGCTAAAGATAGAGGGGGATACCGAGCTGGGCCTGGAGGTGAAAAATCTGATGGACAGCCTAGATCTGGACGGGCTGGGATTGATGAAATTCCCCCTGATGGATCTGGCGACCTTTATCGAGCGGGCCCGCGAGACGCACGTGCCCACTGCCGCGACAATGAGCTGAGCCGTTTTCTTGCCCGAGTGCTGCGGAACAGGTGAACTTGAGCCGCAGTCCCCCACTGTCAGCGTGACCACGCAGGGTGGGGATGTATCATCTGTCTGTTTGTGCAGAAATGCCTGGTCGGAAGCGGTGCCAAAATAGCGATTGGTTATGTTACAATTGCGCGCCATTTTTGACTGAAGATTGACTGGGCATGTTGGATCAGATTCGTATCGTGTTGGTAAACACCTCTCACACCGGCAACATGGGATCCGCGGCGCGGGCCATGAAGACCATGGGGCTGACTCAACTGGTGCTGGTCGATCCCCAGGCCCAGCCGGATGAGGAGGCCGTCGCCCTGGCGGCGGGGGCCAGCGATATCCTGGCTCGCGCCCGAATCGTGCCGACCCTGGATGAAGCCATTGCCGACTGTGGTCTGGTCATCGGCACCAGTGCCCGTTCCCGCACCTTGAGCTGGCCCATGCTGGATCCCCGTGAAGCGGGCGAGAAGCTGGTTGCCGAGGGCATGGAGCACCCGGTCGCGCTGGTGTTTGGCCGTGAACGCACCGGCCTCACCAATGACGAACTGCAAAAATGCCACTTCCATGTGGCCATTCCCGCCAATCCAGAATACAGCTCCCTCAATCTGGCCATGGCAGTGCAGACCCTTTGTTACGAGGTGCGGATGCGCTGGCTGGAAGTACAGAACCAGGAGCCGGAGGATGAGCGGGTCGAGTACCCCAGCGCCCAGCAACTGGAAGGGTTTTATCAGCATCTGGAGCAGACGTTGCAAAAGACGGGATTCATTGCCGATGACCATCCAGGCCATGTGATGAGCAAACTGCGTCGTCTATTCAACCGGGCCAGACCCGAAGCGGTGGAGTTGAACATCCTGCGGGGCATTCTCACCTCTGTCCAGAAGTCCAGGGCACAGGATTAATCCCGACTGATTTACTCAAGCATATACTTGACTGATTTAGTCGGGTATGTGACCATATGCCACATATTGATTGGTTCGCAAGACGGTAAGGCATATGAGACTGACCTCAAAAGGACGTTACGCAGTGACAGCCATGCTCGACGTGGCGTTGCATGCAGAGCAGGGGCCCGTGCCCCTGGCTGATATTTCAGAGCGCCAGGGCATCTCCTTGTCCTATCTGGAACAACTATTTGCCCGTCTGCGCAAGCATGGTCTGGTGAGCAGCGTACGTGGCCCCGGTGGCGGCTATCGCCTCGGTCTGGCCCCTGGCGAGATTTCGGTCGGTCAGGTGATCACCGCGGTCGATGAATCGGTCGATGCGACCAAGTGCCTCGGCAAAGGGGGCTGCCACGGTGGTACCCAGTGCCTGACCCACTCCTTGTGGCGGGATCTGAGCGAACGCATCTCCAGTTTCCTGGGGGATATCACCCTGGCCGAGCTGGTTGGTCAGGCCGATGTGCGCCGTATCGCCGGTAAGCAAGATGAACAAATGAAGACCGTGTTGTCCCTGGTTGATCGGGCCGAACGCGGTGATGTGAGCTTGAAAGTCCAACTATAAACGTGCTTTCCACGACGAGTCGCTGTGTGACCCCGTCGTAACGGAGAAAAAGATGAAACTGCCTATTTACCTTGATTATTCGGCAACCTGTCCGGTGGACCCGCGTGTCGCAGAAAAAATGATGCAGTGCCTCACCATGGACGGCCTGTTCGGCAACCCAGCCTCCCGTTCCCACCGTTTCGGCTGGCAGGCCGAAGAGGCGGTGGATCTGGCCCGTAATCAAGTGGCAGAGCTGATCGGCGCGGACCCGCGCGAGATCGTCTTTACCTCCGGTGCGACCGAGTCCAACAACCTGGCCATCAAGGGCATCGCCCATTTCTACGCCGGCAAGGGCAAGCACATCGTCACCTCCAAGACTGAGCACAAAGCTGTGCTGGATACCTGCCGCCAACTGGAGCGTGAAGGCTATGAGGTGACCTACCTTGAGCCCATGCCCAACGGCCTGTTCACCCTTGAGCAGATCGAAGGCGCCCTGCGTGATGACACCATCCTGGTCAGCATCATGCACGCCAACAACGAGATCGGGGTGGTGCAAGACATCGCTGCCATCGGCGAGCTGTGCCGTTCCCGCAAGATCCTGCTGCACGTGGACGCCGTCCAGAGCGTGGGCAAGATCCCGGTCGACGTGGAAGCGCTCAAGGTTGATCTGCTCTCCATGTCCGCCCACAAGGTATACGGCCCGAAAGGCATTGGCGCCCTGTATGTGCGCCGTAAGCCCCGTGTTCGTCTGGAAGCCCAGATGCACGGCGGTGGTCACGAGCGCGGCATGCGCTCCGGTACCCTGGCAACCCACCAGATCGTCGGCATGGGGGAAGCATTCCGCATCGCCAAGGAAGAGATGGCGAGCGAGAGCCAGCACATCATGGCCCTGCGCCAGCGTCTGTGGGATGGCATCAAGAACATCGAAGAAGTCTATATCAACGGGGATCTGGATCAGCGTGTACCGGGTAACCTGAACGTCAGCTTCGCCTATGTGGAAGGGGAATCCCTCATCATGGCACTGAAGGATCTGGCGGTCTCTTCCGGTTCTGCCTGTACCTCGGCCAGCCTGGAACCTTCCTACGTGCTGCGCGCCCTGGGTCTGAACGACGAGCTGGCACACAGCTCCATCCGTTTCAGCATCGGTCGCTTCACCACCGAAGAAGAGATCGACTACGCAATCAAGCTCATCTGCGACTCCATCGGTCGTCTGCGCGAGATGTCCCCCCTGTGGGAGATGTTCAAGGATGGCGTCGATCTGAACACGGTCGAATGGGCACATCACTGATCCTTGCCAGCATGGCAAGGGTCTGGTGAACAACGGAATTAGCAGGAGTTAGATATGGCTTACAGTGAAAAAGTAATCGACCACTACGAGAATCCCCGCAACGTCGGTGGTTTTGACAAGAACGATCCCAGCGTCGCCACCGGCATGGTCGGTGCACCGGCCTGTGGTGACGTCATGAAGCTGCAACTGAAGATCAGCGACGATGGCATCATCGAAGATGCCAAGTTCAAGACCTACGGCTGTGGTTCCGCCATCGCCTCCAGCTCCCTGGTGACCGAGTGGGTCAAGGGCAAGACCCTGGACGAAGCGGCCGGTATCAAGAACACCGACATCGCCGAAGAGCTGGCGCTGCCGCCGGTGAAGATCCACTGCTCCATTCTGGCGGAGGATGCCATCAAGGCCGCCATCGCCGATTACAAGCAGAAGAAAGGTCTTTAAGGTCCGGAGAGCAGTATGGCCATAACCATGACAGATGCCGCAGCGGCGCGGGTTTCCTCCTTCATGATCAACCGGGGCAAGGGCATCGGCCTGCGCCTCGGCGTCAAGACGACCGGCTGTTCTGGCCTTGCCTATGTGCTCGAGTTCGTGGATGAGCTGGCTGCCGAGGATCAGGTGTTCGAGCAGAAAGGCGTCAAGATCATCGTGGATGCCAAGAGCCTGATCCACCTGGATGGCACCGAGCTGGACTTCGTGAAGGAAGGCCTCAACGAGGGCTTCCAGTTCAACAACCCGAATGCCAAGGGCGAATGTGGTTGTGGCGAAAGCTTCAGCGTGTAAGTGGTTCGATTGACCGATCGCCCATGTTTGCAACGCCTCGCAGCCACAAGGGTGAGCCCTGTTGCGGCGAGTCTCTTGTGATCAACACCTTGCTCATCAACACAGTGGTGTGGACGCCAGTCCATGCCACTGCTTTCAAGTTCAAGACGAGTGTGGTTGCACTCCCAGCGCTATTGTCTGAGGATGAAGGATGAATCATTTCGAGCTGTTCGGGCTGGCTGAGGGCTTCGAGCTCGATACTCGCCAACTGGCTGACACCTATCGTCAGCTGCAGACCCAGTTCCATCCCGATCGTTTTGCGACTGCCCCCGAGCGGGAGCAGCTGGCTGCCGTGCAGCGTGCTGCCCAGATCAACGATGCGTTTACCACCCTCAAGATCCCCTTGCGCCGAGCCGAGTACCTGCTCTCCTTGCGGGGCACCGATATTCGCGGCGAGCAGCAGACACTGCAAGATCCTGCCTTTCTGATGCAACAGCTGGAGTGGCGAGAGCGGCTGGCTGATCTCAAGGGCGACGCCGACCCTGAGGGGGCCATCAAGGATTTTCGCCAGGAGATCAGGCATGATCACCAGGCGTTGATGCAACGGCTGGTCGACTCTCTCACCAGGGGTGAGGATCTGCAGGCGGCGGATTGCGTTCGCAAGCTCAAATTTGTCGACAAGCTCCTCGAGGAGCTGGAACGATTCGAAGACTCGCTGTTCGAGTCTTGACCCTCTAACGCAGGAATTGTGATTACCCATGGCATTACTGCAAATTGCCGAGCCAGGCCAGAGCGCCGCGCCTCACCAGCATAAACGTGCCGTCGGCATCGATCTTGGCACCACCAACTCCCTGGTCGCCGCCGTGCGCAGCGGCCAGGCCGACACCCTCTGTGACGAGCAGGGGCGTGATCTGCTGCCTTCCGTGGTCCATTACCAGGCCGATACCATCCGGGTTGGCTTCGATGCCAAGCGTGAGGCGGCCCTCGATCCCCACAACACCATCGTCTCGGTCAAGCGGATGATGGGCAAGGCGCTGGCCGACATCGATACCCGCCAGCAACCCTATCAATTCGTGGCGGCCGACAACGGCATGCCGCAATTGCAGACCCGCCAGGGGCTGGTCAATCCGGTGCAGGTCTCTGCCGAGATCCTGAAAAAACTGGCCGAGCGCGGTGCCGCGTCCCTCGGGGGAGACCTCGACGGCGTGGTCATCACGGTGCCCGCCTATTTTGACGATGCCCAGCGTCAGGGTACCAAGGACGCGGCCAGACTGGCCGGTCTGCACGTACTGCGCCTGCTGAACGAGCCCACCGCGGCGGCCATCGCCTATGGCCTCGACTCCGGCCAGGAAGGGGTGATCGCCGTCTATGACCTGGGTGGCGGAACCTTCGATATCTCCATCCTGCGTCTGCATCGCGGGGTGTTTGAGGTGATGGCCACCGGTGGCGACTCGGCACTCGGTGGTGACGATTTTGACCATCTGCTGGCGGACTGGCTCAAAGAGCAAGCCGGGTTGTCCGGTCAGCTCGATGCCCGTACCCAGCGCGAGTTGCTGGATGCTGCGGCCAGCATCAAGCACGGCCTCACCGATGCCGATGCCGTTACCTGCACCTTTGCCGGCTGGCAGGGTACCGTCACCCGCAGCCAGTTTGACGAGCTGATCCAGCCCCTGGTCAAGCGCACCCTGCAGGCCTGTCGGCGCGCCCTGCGCGATGCGGGTCTCGAGCAGGAAGAGGTGCTGGAAGTGGTGATGGTCGGTGGCTCGACCCGGGTGCCGCTGGTGCGCGAGCGGGTGGGCGAGTTCTTCGGCCGCACCCCCTTGACCAGCATCGACCCTGACAAGGTGGTGGCCATCGGTGCCGCCATCCAGGCCGACATCCTGGTGGGCAACAAGCCCGACGCCGAGATGCTGCTGCTGGACGTCATCCCGCTTTCCCTGGGTCTTGAGACCATGGGCGGCCTCGCCGAGAAGGTGATCCCGCGCAATACCACCATTCCGGTGGCCCGCGCCCAGGAGTTCACCACCTTCAAGGATGGCCAGACCGCAATGGCCATCCACGTGGTGCAGGGGGAACGCGAGTTGGTGGCGGATTGCCGCTCCCTGGCCCGCTTCACCCTGACCGGCATTCCGCCCATGGCGGCCGGCGCCGCCCACATTCGCGTCACCTTCCAGGTGGATGCGGACGGTCTGCTGTCGGTCAGCGCCATGGAGAAATCCTCCGGCGTGCAGGCCGAGATCCAGGTCAAGCCCTCCTACGGGCTGGGGGAAGATGACATCCTCAACATGCTGAGCGCTTCCATCGCCAATGCCCAGCAGGACATGGACGCCCGTATGCTGGCGGAGCAGCAGGTCGAGGCCGACCGGGTGGTCGAGAGCCTCAACGCCGCCCTGGCCGCCGATGGCGAGGCTTTATTGAGCCCCGCCGAGCGGGCCGAGCTGGATGCCGCCATCGCCCATCTGCTGACCATGCGCAGCACGGGCACCACCAACCAGATCAAAGAGGCCATCGAGGCGGCGGATGCTGCCAGTGGCGAATTTGCAGCCCGCCGGATGGATGCCTCCATCCGCAAGGTGCTGACCGGACAAAACGTCAACAAGGTGTGATATGCCAAAACTGATTATTCTGCCCCATCCCGAGCTCTGTCCGGACGGCGCAGCGCTCGAAGGTGCGACCGGTGAAACCATTCTGGATATCGCGCTGCGCAATGGCATCGAGATCGAGCACGCTTGCGAGAAGTCCTGTGCGTGTACTACCTGCCACTGCGTGGTGCGGGAAGGGTTCGACTCCCTCGAGCCGAGCGACGAGCTGGAAGACGACATGCTGGACAAGGCGTGGGGGCTGGAGCCGGAATCCCGTCTCAGCTGCCAGGCCAGACTGGCGGACGAGGATCTGGTGGTGGAACTGCCCAAGTACACCCTGAATCTGGCGTCCGAGCGCCACTGATGACCCCTTAATTACACATGAGTGAATTGCGCGTGCAGCATCTCATGGTGCAGTAATGATATGGTGAAGGCCGTGACCCTTGAGGGAGCGGCCTTTTTTGTGCCCGTGATTTCCCTATTCGTTGATGAAAGTGCCAATAAAAAGGAAGCAAGAGAACATGGCTGACATGATGAACGTAAGGTTGTCGTCCCAGGCTGCCGCCGCCCAGTGGGGCGAGGGTGCCCTGCTCAGTTTCAACGGGGACGAGGCCCATCTCCATCTGGCCGCTGGCCAGGAGAAGGAGGCGCTGCGCGCCATCCAGCGCGGTGCCAGACGCCTCGAGTCGAGCGGCATCAAGCGCATCAAGCTGGTGGGCGAGGGGTGGAATGGGGAGCGTCGTTACGCCTTTGCCCAGGGCTTCTATGCCGCCAAGGGGGTTCGCGAGCTCGATTTTGGTGAACAGAGCGAGCAGGAAGCGGCCGAACTCGCCGCCTTGCTCAAAGCGACCCACTGGGTGCGAGAGGTGACCAACGGCTGCCCGGAAGCCATCTACCCCATGAGCCTGGCGGAGTTCGCTCTGCTGCTCATTCGCAGCCTCGGCGGTGACAAGGTGACCGCCCGCATCACCGCTGGCGAAGCCTTGCGTGAATCGGGTTATATCGGGATCTGGTCGGTGGGCCGTGGCAGCGAGCGCGAGCCGGTGCTGCTGGAGCTCGACTACAACCCGACCGGGGATGCCAACGCCCCCGTGGTCGCGGCGCTGGTGGGCAAGGGGATCACTTTTGATTCCGGCGGCTACTCCATGAAGTCCTCCGACAACATGCTGCCGATGAAGTCCGATATGGGCGGCGCCGCCATGGTGACCGGCGCCCTGGCGCTGGCCATCAGCCGTGGCCTGAACAAGCGGGTCAAGCTCATCCTCTGCTGCGCCGAGAACCTGGTCTCCGGCCACGCCTTCAAGCTCGGCGACATCCTCATTTATCGCAACGGCATCTCGGTCGAGATCCAGAATACCGACGCGGAAGGTCGCCTGGTGCTGGCAGACGGCCTGCTGGCCGCCAGCGAAAGCGGGGCTGCCTACATCCTCGACGCTGCCACCCTGACCGGCGCCGCCAAGACCGCGCTGGGCCGCGACTACAACGCCGTGTTTGCTCTCGATGAGGCGGAGCAGGTGCGCGCGCTGGCTGCCGCCAACGCCGAAAACGAGAAGGCCTGGCCGCTGCCGCTCGAACCCTGGCATGCAGGCCAGCTCACCTCGGCCTTTGCCGAGCTGGGCAATGTGGCATCCGCCGAAGGCACTGCCGGCGCCACCACGGCAGCGGCGTTCCTGTCGCGCTTCGTCCGTGACGAAGGCAAGGGCTGGGTGCACCTGGACCTGGCCGCTTCCTATCAGAAGTCGGGCAATGATCTCTGGGCGACCGGGGCCAAGGGCCATGGTCTTCGCACGATTGCCCGCTGGTTGCAGGAGGTGTGCGCATGAACGTCTGGTTGAGCCGAGAGTTTGCACCGGCCGAGTGGGGGGAGGGGGCACTGCTCTCCCACCGTGCCGACGGCATGGTGATCCATCTGGTGAGCGCCACTCCCTTGCTGGATATCCAGCAGGCGGCGCGGCGCCTGTGCAGCCAGGGGATCCAGCAGGTGGTCCTGGCTGGCCACTGGGAGCGGGAGCAGCAGTGGGCCTTTGCCCAGGGGCTGCAGACGCCCAAGGCGGAAGTGGGGTTGCAGTGGGCCACTTCGTCCGAGGAGGACAGGGAGGAGCTGGAGGCGCGCTGGCTGTGCGGGCGCTGGGTGCGGGAGATGACCAACGCCACCCCGGAGCAGTTGGGGCCGCTGGAGCTGGCGGTCGAAGCCGCCGCCTTCCTCACCGAGCTGGCACCGGACCGGATCAGCCATCGCATCCTCAAGGGGGAGGCGCTGCAACAGGCGGGCTGGGTCGGTCTCTATCAGGTGGGTCGTGGCAGTGACCGCGAGCCCGTGATGCTGGAGCTGGATTTCAATCCGGGCAAGGATCCCAAGGCGCCGGTAGCGGCCGCCCTGGTGGGCAAGGGCATCACCTTCGATTCCGGCGGCTACTCCATGAAGACCTCCCAGGGCATGCTGACCATGAAACACGACATGGGCGGTGCCGCCATCGTCACCGGCGCGCTGGCGCTGGCCATTCTGCGTGGCCTCGACAAGCGGGTGAAGCTCATCCTCTGCTGCGCCGAGAACCTGGTATCCGGGCATGCCTACAAGCTGGGTGACATCCTCACCTACAAGAACGGCACCACGGTGGAGGTGGTCAATACCGACGCCGAAGGGCGTCTGATCCTGGCCGACGGCTTGCAACTGGCCGGCGAGTCTGGTGCGCCGCTCATCATCGACGCCGCCACCCTCACCGGGGCGGCCGTGATGGCGCTGGGGGGGCGTTACAACGCCCTGTTTGGACTGGACAAGGGGCTGGTGAGCCGCGCCATGGCCTATTCGGATGCAGAGCAGGAGCCAGCATGGCCGCTCCCGCTGGAGCCCTGGCATCGCCAGCAGTGCCCGTCCCACTATGCCGACACCGCCAACAGCCGCCCCGTGCCGGGCGGCGGACCGGGGGGGGCCTCCAATGCGGCAGGCTTCCTCTCCCGCTTTGTCCCTGATGAGGGAAGAGGCTGGCTGCATGTCGATCTCGCCGCCTGTTTCAGCGAGAACGGCGACAGTCTGTGGGCGCCCGGGGCCAATACCCTGGGGATGCGCACCATCGCCCATACCCTGATGGCGGAGACGCGCTGAGTCAGTGAACGGCATCACAAGGGCACCTCAGGGTGCAATGCTGTTCACTTAAGCGGAGCCGCATTGCGATTTACCGGAAAACGGGTCTTTGATATCTTCACCGCC
>NZ_JAPCJD010000105.1:0-11892 GCF_027707845.1 Aeromonas sp. QDB14
GGGGTGACGTGAGCGCGTTAAGGATCAGGGTGTTCACGTTGGCCGGAATGGCTGTTCAACTTCGCCGGAATACGCAGGCGCCGGGTGCAAGTCAGGAGACGCAGCAATCCGCGGCACCCTCTATTAAAAAATCGATTTCTGGTCGATCTGATACCGCACACCAATTTATTGAGTGGCTACGTGCACAGATCATGACTGGAGCACTCCAGGTAAATGCAAGAGCAGGCGTGGTACACATCGTTTCAGAACGTAGGCTCTGTTTCGTCAGTCCGGGGCTGTTCTACACCTTTCTAGATCAAAATGGCGCAAACAAGAACCTGGATCCAAAAGCGAGACGAGAAGCGGTATCTAAAGTTCAGCATGCCATTGCATCGGTACTGACGTTCGAGCGTTCTATCTTGGGTAGCACAATGATCACAGCTGAGATTGTTGGAATGCGAAAACGAGCTGATCTTCACGTGATGGTGCTAACAGCACAGGGTACTGAGCAGCTAATGCTTGACCTCGACTTTGACAATGCAAACAGATTCATAACACTAGGCGATATCAGATAGATATCGCAAAAAAAAAAGACACAAAATTTGTGGTGATTGCGGGAGGATAATCAGTGAACGGGCTTGAAGAAGAATTGGATCTTAGAAGGCTTGATGGCGGGGAGAGACTGTTAGCAATTGCAGAGCTCTACGGCAACGAGCAGCTTGAAATCCCAATTGATACACCTAGTAGTTACGAAGAGGTGATGGCCTCATCGAAGCGGTTTATTCGCGACTACCGAGCAAGCTGGAACAGCATCGTTAAGTTTGGTGCGGATAAGCTCCGGTCAGCATCTGCCATGGAAATCAAGAACGTGGCCGCTCTTCTCTCGCAGATTTGCGACGGTCCGGATATGTGGGACAACAATCCTGCAAGTCCCATCGAAGGTTACAGTGTTGGCCAAGCCATTTCACTTCTGGTCGCCAAAATGCCGGACATCACGATCACCACGGCACCAGAACATATCTCTGAAGCACAACAAGACCTCACATTTCTTGATCACGCAATCTATCTCACAGCCGAATCAATTTCCTCAACATATGGAATAAAGCTATCAACGCTCACCCATGGTGGCTTCTGTGTTGATCTGCGTAGCGTCACCACCAGAGTGCAAATGGTCAGAGCAATCCCCCTACTTCTACTCGGGGCACAATCATCACGAAGCGAATCACTGGCGGCCGGCCTGGACAAATTAGCTCTTCGAAATGGATATCGCGATGAAAACGAGATGGCAGAGTCAATTCATATGCGATTCAACCTATCACGATCGTCTTGGGCCAACGCCACAATCATCTCCATGATCGATGAATCAAACGACAACACAATTCACGCAGCTTGTGGCAGACTAATGCGGTTGATACGACGCATGTCGATCAGTGTGGCACTAAACAGCGGAGAGTGTGATGTCGAATAAACGGGACAAATTGATCGCATGCTGTGGCTCACTCCTGGCAGAGATAATCAGGCACGCCATCCTACATCGTTCATATGCGACCCCCTTTTCTCACAACCTAACGGGGTATGGGCTTGAGCAATTTTGCCAGAATGAATTCTGGATAAAGACGCTTCAATTCAAACGCCGAGTGATGGATGACATTCATGATGACCCAAGCGGATGCTTTGGGACTATCGATCTTCGCCCAGTATACAGTGCCATCGCCAATGGTATGCCTGCACGCGACGAAGATGCAAATGCTCAGTTCCCCCGAGCCCTTCTACTGCATCTGATCAGCAGCAGCTTCACAAATTGTGATTTCCTAGCTGATGTATGCCTTCTAAAAAGGGATGAACTTATGTCAGTCGTTCAATACTGCAGGATGAATCCAAGCAGGCTGGGCTCACTTGCAACATTGATACTTCCGGAGCACATAAGGTTGTCGCCAGACATCGCTATGATCATCGGGGAGACATCAGAACAGCATAACGAAGTGATCCGAACTCAACAGCTTCTGTCCATGCTAAAGATTCACAGAAAGAAGATAGGGATCATTACAGGCTCACCAATTTCAGCCATTCAGTGGATGGGGACGCAAAACACCCCCGGGCGACCAACGTCGAAAATAGACCCACGTCTTGAAGGGCTTGTGATCCATACTCTGAATCTCTTCCAACCAAATTTCGATGTTATGGACCCTCTGGATCTTTACACGCAGATCGTCAGGTTCATCGTTGAATTTTACCAAGGCGATGAGCGCGAAGAAATTTCACTAAAGCATGCAGGGCAGCATCTCGGCGTACTTATGGGTAGGATTTCAAAGTGGAATCAGGCTGACGTCAGGAGATGTACCAATGCATGTAGTGGCATGGGACTCAACATCACTATCACACCCAGCATCAAAAAAATGGCTACACAGGTATACCACGCTGTCGACATCATCATTTGATCAACAAACGGAGAAATAGAAAAATGAGCAGCAAACTGATTCTTGGAGCCCTCAGCAATGAAGAGGCCTCGAGCACACCGAACAATCGGGTAACCGAACTGGGCAGACTCAGATCACATATCAAAATCGAGATCCATACCTATGAGGGTGCCGCACTGTTCTCCGGCGTAAAGCGTGAATCGGATCAGGACGGTACTGACGACAATGGTCAGAAGAAAAAATTCACCCCACACAATCTGACCATGTTGGCGCAATCAATGATGATCCTTGAAGGGGATATCCGACTCGACAATCCCTACGCAGACTTCTGGTTTGATTCAATCTGGACAGCAATCACAGAGTTCAGAGAAGAGTTGAAAACTAAAAAGCAGTCACTGATTAGCTACATGGAAGACCGGGTACCAGAGAACTTCACCTCATCTGAATCATTTTCCGTGAAACCCATAGTCTACCAGGTTCGTAGTGGTAGCCAGCTCTACTATCAGTTCCTGTATGCAGTCCTGGAAATTGATTCCTTCATTCGTCTTGTCATGCTTGCAAGCCATGTCGCACTGCTGAGCCCGAGTGCAAGAACCACTTACATTCGGGATGTTATGCGGGGTTGCCGAGCACTCATTTCGCGCGCTGCATCCTATCGACACACCCCTGTCACACGAGATGACGTTTCAGCAAATAACGAGAAAGCTCGCATGGCTGCTGAGCGCTATGAGTCGATTGGGATCTCGCCATCGATTGGTCACATGCGTGGTGAAACCCGGCATGAATTTGCCCCTGAAATCCATAACGTTGCTGAAAGGAAAAGCAACCCTGCGGACGCGTATATCGAACCTGAAATCGTGAAGGAAACAGCAGCCGAAGAGGCATGATGAAAGGAATGGGTGGCCTCTGTCTAAACTCTTTGAAGCAGATGAGCGATGACTATATAGAGGCCGAGATTTCAAATATCGTCAATGAGCTTAATTTGAAGATTCGTAATGTTCTTCCATTAATAATAATCCCACATCGGAGTTACAACAGGATTTACCTCAGATGGAAAATTATCGATGGTAGTAACAGAAGGATATCGAATTACAGTGGTTTCGATCTCCAGCTAGATGAAACAGAGAGCACTCTGGCCATAGAAACCCAAACTCAGCTCGACTATATAAACTCTCAACTAAGCCTGTTCGCCAAGCGAACAAGAAGATAGGAAGGACCCGCAATTATTGCGGGTCTTTTTTATTAGGCGGCACAGTAACAGCACGCCGCCCACGCCATTTGGGGTCGCATGCAACTGAAAAAATATGTGACACAGATCACATTCATTGCACTAATAATCCCAGCCGGTGGGGGTTATCGCCACAAGACAAGCGGCCAATAGCACGGAAGTGATCATGAAGAACGGGCCGGCACACCTCCTCAAGTACGTGTTGGCCTCACAAAGTAGACCCCATTGGGGCCACACGGATTGAGCTAAGCAACCCGCCGATTCCCATTCGGAGCCATTTATTGCATATTACGGTCCGCCAGGCTTCTGGAATGGAAGATCGCCGCAAAGTCGAGAAACACGCATAAAACATTAGAATTCAATATGTTATGATAACACGGCAAGCATTGATCGGTCCGCTTACAAGTGCCGGCGGCAATACAAGCCCAATCCGCCCTGGGGATGTGCAGGCCTACGCCAGCGCATTGGTGCTGGGCCCTCTCATTTCCCCCACACCCCCTTTAATGGTTAAGGGCAGCGCAGCCTGCCCCCTTCCTTTCGCCATTCCCCTTGCTCTTTGGTGGTCGATTAGTTCCCTTGATCAGCCCGGAGTGATCCGATAGCATTGGAATCGTCATGGTGAACATGACCTCAACAACGCCGCGCAGATCGTCGGCAAAAACGATCGGCCAGTTAGTCAGAGTAAATCTGGCCCGACGAAAGGCCCAGGGGGTGCCAGAGGCCGGAATGTAAATTCCTCCCCAACATCAAATAAAATGGCCAGGAAAAGAAACCGGCTTTTTAATTTCAAGATAAACACGAATATTATTAGGGCGCCTGGTGGCGCCTTAACTTTACCTGCAATATTGTCTATCCAGCTTTCCTTCCTATATTACTTGTTTCCCCTCCGTAGAACCCATCTCTCGCAATACCCCACTCTGCTAGATGTCGCAGTTCTTTCCGTCAAGGTTCCTCGTATAGCTCATTGCCTATTGCTGAAAAAATCACTGCCAAAACTGCACCCATTTTCCGGTATCACGTCATGGTAAAATTGGCGACTAAAATCAACCATGGACGCATTGAGATGCAGACAGTAAAAAGTGCGCTGGCAGTAGCGACAATCTGGATGATGATTGCGCAGGGTGTCACCGCGGCAACACAAGAAGATCGGTATGCAATTTCGCGTTACACCACTATCGACACCACTCCTGAAGTGCGCCAATCCAATCCGCTTCTTACCGTTGTGAGCTTTTCATTTCCGCCCACCGTTGAGACAGTAGGGCAAGCAATTAACTACACTATTCAGCAGACCGGGTACACGCTGGCCGAGATGTCTAATCTGCCGGAAAGCACGAAGGTGATGCTTACCTTACCCTTGCCAAGCGTGCAAAGAAAATTCTCATACGTCACGGTCCAAGCTGCGCTAAAGACACTTGCTGGAGATGCCTTCCTGCTTCTTGTCGACCCCGTACATCGCGTGGTCACATTTGTCCCATTACTCCATGATGCAGATCCTTCCATTATTGAAGATAACGGTGCACAACCATGAAAAAGGATAGCAATTTCCTCAGTCGAAAGAGCAGCGAGACAGATAACCTTCTTTCTTCATTTGGTGTTAAACCTACTCTTAAAAACAATCAGGACGACGACATATTGGTTAGCAACAACCAGGTTAATGACGATGCCTATCTCCAAACTGACACCGGCAAAGATAAGACAGATGATATCGATGTAGTCCATGAGATCGACCCGATGGATGTTGCCAGAGAACTTATGGGAGAAGATTCAAGTGCGGGTTGGATTGTTGGGGGAGTAGTAGAGAGCACGGAACAGACAGTCACTGATGAACACACCACAGGTACTGCACAGCATCAAGACATTCAACCTGGCAGTGACGAATTCCTTCCAGAGATTTCCCAGGATGCTTCACTCAAGAATAGTGCCGAAGAGTTAGTAGAAAGCCTTGTGCCCGTCGAACCTTCGTTGGAGTCTATTCATGCAGAGTCTAGTGATAGGCAAAAATCAAATGGCAACATCCTCCGTCGAATGAGAAAGGACAAAAAGCCTACGGTGCATCCACTCACGGAACATGAGCCTGAAAACCAATCGACTCAGGAACGTAATCAGGGACACGTACATGAGAGGTATGATGGTGACCCTATTGGTGGAAGAACCATTGCGGCGGCGTATGTCAGTTTGGCTCTTGGAATTTTCAGTTTTGGCTTAGCCAGTTACACATTTCTATCACTCCCAAAGAATCAAGACACTCAACAGATTTTCGATGATCTACGAACTGAGATGGTCGCGAGGATGGATAAAATCGAATCTAACACCGTAAAGAAAACCAATGAAACAGATGCGGTTGTAGGTGAAATTTCGCGGCATGTGCAGCAACAGGCAGCAGATTTGTCAGCTCTTAACTCAGAGCTTAACTCACTAAAGTCATCTACCGAAAAATTGTCAACGGACACCGATCTTAGTTTGACCTGGGCCAGACAGACTCGTCAGATGGTGGACAATATTCAGGAGTCTGTTGATGCATTGAGGGTTAGTCAGGAGGCCTCTCAGGCAGCCATCAATAAGATTAAGAGTGCCGGTAACCAGACTTTACCTCAAGCAGCACGAGCTGCAGAGTCACATCATACCGCCACAAAACTCCAACCAGTCAGCAAACCTGAAGTAGTCAAGGTCATCGATGGCCACACGCTCTTCGATGTTGATGATTGGGGTGGAATCCTGCTTGTCACCATGATGAATGGTGACGAAGTTAAGCGCCTTCAAATTGGTGATGAAATAGGAATGTGGCGTTTGGAGAGCGCTGAACGTCAATCGAGACAGGCTGTATTTATCCAGGGGGATAAGGTTCTCACGATCGTGGCCAGTGGGGGCTACTGATGCCAAAATGGATTTTACTTTCTGCGACAGTCTTGTTGCTGAGTGGGTGCAGCACTATCCAGAACCTTTCAAGTTCGCTAGCAAAAAGCTTCGAAGAGAAGGCTCCTGAGCCGAAGAAAGTAGCTACCGTCCCCGCTTGCTCACCACAAGACATTGCTGGCCTCCGTTCGCTTTATATTGACTCATCAAGGCCCTACTACTCTGGCGGAGCAATCTTCATTTATGGCCGGGATGGCTCGCGCTGCCTTCTACCACTGAGGTACTTACGATGAAATTTAAGCATGCAATCTTATCCGCCACTTTTGCAGGAACACTCAGCATCTCAGCACAAGCCGTAGAACTGAGGTCAGGAGCAAATTCCAATCTCACAACCATTGGCCAATCTACAACACAGCGGGATTCCGTGCCTGCAGTTAACGAAGTGCCGTCGTATCTGCAGTGGACGAATGAGGATCTGCGGCAATCAAAGGCTTGGGGGATGAAACAATCAGAATGGATGGAGTACAAGGAGTTGATGTCCACCGGACCGAATGCTGCCTATTACGCCAATAAGCCAGAACTGACTCCACCCATGGTCATGGGGATCAACGCCAAGACTGATTATGATCGCACCCGATATGCCAAGCTTTCAGTCGAAATGGAACGCGCCCGCCTGGCAAGGGAGGTTCAGTTTGATGAAGCAGTTAATCAATACATTAAGACGCTGATCCCGAACCACCCGGTTTGGATGTCTGATTTGGAGAGAAGAGCTTGGGCCAAACGTAATGCTGAATCTGGGGTGGACAGCGCCAAGGCCGCGGGCTTAAGCAACAACAGTGTAGCGGTACCGATCAAAGACACGAGAACAGTTGCCTATGCTGACGCAGAAAACTGCGATGTCAGGTGCACCGGATTCATCAAGAATCTTGCCACCCGTTCGAGCAAGCTCAACCGCCTTGATCTTTTCGTCATCAACGCCAGATCCGATGAAAATCTGTTGTCCTTCTCTCGTGCTGTCGGGATCTCAACTCAGATGCTGGCTGATGGTAAAGCGACCGTAAACTATGACAGTGGATACTACGCTCGCCTTAAACCCGCCCCAGGGTTGCCGGTGGCATATAGGGTCCAACTCAACAACACGGTTGAGTTGAAGCCATGAGGACTAGGACGATCAGTGCAACAGTCATGCTGGCCATACTCACCTTTGCCAGCCCCTCACAGGGTAGCGCCTCAACCGATGTTCAAGGCCGCCATGCAACGAAACTGGTAAAGGGAACAAAGCCCCAAGTAGCTCCAATTCCACCAGCCTACTATGAAGTAGCCATGATTAAGCGTGTGCCGGCGGATCTTCTGTATTCAATCTCATTGGCCGAAAGCAAGTTGTCGACAAACAAGGGGCGGATCGTGCCTTGGCCATGGACGGCAAACTTCAAGGGGAAAGGGTATAGGTTCAAAACTCGCGTTGCGCTGTATCAGTTTTGCAAACAGCTAATTGACCAGGGACACCGATCCGTAGACATCGGCATTGCCCAGGTGAATTGGCGTTGGCACTCTGGAAGGTTTGGCGGTGACCTTTGGGCGGCCACGGATCCATGGACGAACCTCAACGCGGCTGCTGAGTACCTATCAGAGCATTACCAAAAATCCCGAAACTGGTGGCAGGCAACCGGCCAGTATCACAATCCAAAGGATGCGGCGAAAGCCGCAGCCTATCGCAATTCGGTGTATAAACAATGGCAATATGTAAAGCAAACCATGCAATAACCGTTGTGGGGATCATGCTGGCGATGATCGCTGGCAGTGCACATGCAGAGGTGCCATCTCCAGGGGTTGTGATCTACCAGAATGAGAGTGCCTTCCCTATCAAGAATTGGGTTGATGATCAGTTTTACTCCGACTTGAAGAAACCGGACTCTCTGGATCAAATCAAGTCTAACCTCAAAACTGCCATGGAGAATTTCAAACCCTCATCTGCAGCACTGCCAAGGATCTTCCCTATTGAACCAAAACTCATAAAGCCGGTAGTTCTTCCCGGTACCCAGATGATCAAAGAGTTGCCGGACCTCCCCCAACCACTGTTCGTCATCGGCACCGACGAGTACAGCATTCGCTGGTTCCAGGCAAACCGAAAGGTGTTGGAGCAGTATGGTTCGTCAGGTGTGTTGACGAAGGTAAGGAACCAAACAGAGTGGGAGTACATGCAAAAGCTGGTGGCTCCCATGCAACTCTGGCCAATGAATGCTGATGCACTGGCCGATCAGCTAGGCGCCCCAGGCTACCCGCTTATGATCACCAAGTCTGGTTTTTTTCAGTAGCTAGTCCGAGATGGCAACCCCCCATCTGCCGCCACCATGCCGGAGCCCCTTGCTCACCGGCGGGATCCCCTCCCCCGATATCTCATATATGGAATGCATCCATGACTGCCAAATTTGAAATCGAATCCCTGCTACGCCCGCCTGTTGAGCTCTATAGCTCTGCGATCATGTCCGGGGGAGCAGCACTGTGCATGTGGGCGCCTCACACTCTCATGATGACGCCATCGGTCAGCTATGCCTGTGGCAGCATATTGGCGGCCGGGGCCCTCAGCAGGTTTCACGACGGATGGACCGTCAGCAAGTATCATCGCAACCTTACGCGCCTCAGTTACTACGAGATGAAGCCCCAGGACGTTCCATGTTCGCAACGTCTCAACTGGATCGGCCGCGGTTTTGAGTGGAAGCCCATTCACACACAACGGATGATTGAGGCGCAATCCATCAAGGCGATGAAGTACCTGGAGCCCAGCAATCTAAGTAAGCTGGCCCGCCGGGCAGAAATTACCTTGGAGGGGAAAGGGCTGTTGGCAGAGTCGATCGCCAAAGCGCTTCGCAAAGACAGTCCATGGAACCCTGTCCGCCCCCTCCCCCCCGTTGGGGGATCGCCGATCATGCATGCAGTTGAGCCTCATGAAAGGGATGTCTACGAAGACCTTGGAGAACGGGTTGCTCACAAAATCGTGATTGGTACAACGCGTGTAGGGAAAACCCGAGCCGCCGAGATATATGTCGCATCAGATATTGCCCGCGGCGACGGCTGCACGGTCTTCATGGACCCCAAATCTGACGCAGGCATCCTTAAGCGCCTCTATACGGAAGCCAAGAGGCATAACCGCCCGTTCTACATCTTCCACTTAGGGTTCCCCGACATCAGCTGCCGCTATAACGCCGTGGGCTCATTCGCCAGGATTTCAGAAGTGGCCACCCGAGCCACCAGCCAACTAGCCAGTGAGGGAAACAGTGCTGCATTTGCGGAGTTCTCTTGGCGATTCGTAAACATCGTTGCACAAGCCAGGGTTGCAATGGGTAGTCGGCCGAGTTATGTGCAGATCCAAGGCGATATTGCTGACATGGAGCCGCTATTCAACGACTACAGCGAGTATTACTTCGAGAAGCACCGGATTGCTCGCTGGCGTGAGGATGTGAGCACTATTGAGTTGAACATGAAGGCTCCACCCCGGCACATGCAAAGCCGGACCAAGCGAACAGCAGCCCTGGAAGCCTACATAAAGGGGAAACGTATCTTTGATCCTGTGCTGCTGGCCCTGCTATCCGCAATTCAGTACGACAAGACCTACTTTGACAAGCTGACTGCATCCTTGCTGCCGTTCGTAGAGAAGGTCACATCTGGCCGGCTGGTTGAGCTGGTGGCCCCAACATACGACGCTAAAGACTCTCGACCCATCATCGACTGGATGACCATCATGCGGCAAAAGGCAGTGGTCTATATCGGTTTGGATGCCATGACAGATAAGACCGTAGCTGAAGCCATTGGCGGTTCCATGCTGTCCGACCTGCTCTCTACCTGTGGCTATCTGTATAAATACGGGATGGAGAAGGGGCTTGTGGACGCAAAAAATGGCGTGTTGCCGAAGGTTTACCTCCACTGCGATGAATTCAATGAATTGGCGACAGACTTCGCTATCCCGATTCTCAACAAGTCCGGTGGCTCTGGCGTGAGGTTTACAGCCTACACCCAGTCAGTGTTCGACCTAGAGGCCAAACTAGGCGATGCTGCCAAAGCCCAGCAAATGCTGTCAAACTTCAATGCGATCATCATGCTGCGTGTCAAGACAATAGAAACAGCTGAGCTTCTCACCAACCAGTTGCCAGAGGTCACGATCAGCGAGTTGGGCGCATTGAGCTCTGCACGTGATAACTCCGACGTGACCAGTACCATTCACTTCGAGTCGAACAACTCGGACACCATCGCTACACGCCAGGTTCCACTACTACAACCCTCCGACATTATTCGCCTGCCCAAGGGGCAGGCCTTCGCTCTACTCGATGGCGCCAAGCTCTACAAGCTGCGTTTCCCGCTGATGGATGACAAGAAAGACAACATACCGATCCCGAAAGACGTGGAAGAGATCTGTGCATTGATGGAATCGAACTATCAGACCTCGGATAGCTGGTATAACAACTTGAGATCCTGGAAGAGCATAGACAGGCCAACCGCGGCCAATAACCCGTTTGGTCAGACTGCAGCTGGCCTCCCCGATGAACTGGCTGCGAGGGTTGCCTGATGGCCACACCGAATGAACGGATCGATATCCTCTCGTTTGTCATCATCTCCATCGGAATGGTGGTAGGGGCCACCGTCACCGGCGTCATTATTGAATGGTGCGGCATGATATGGTTCTGGCCTGAGCAAGGAGCCCAGCACGCCCTCAAAATGGTGATCGATGAGGCGGGATATCTGAATGAAGACTTCGTTAATGCAGCGCTGTTTGGTTGGACACCGACTGAGGCTATCCATTACATCACACAGGCCGTAACCGGTTCCCCTATGGGCCCCGATGTTTTAGACCCCGCGAGGTACCGATGGCTCACCTCTTGGTCTGCTTCGATTGCTGTTTTCGAACAGTACCTGCTCGCGGCCATCTACATCACAATCGTCTGCCTAATCCGTGCGGTGATCTTGCTGTTTACGTTGCCACTGTATGGGCTATTCATGTTTGTGGCCTTCTTTGATGGGTTGATGCTCAGGGATCTACGCAAATACGGAGGTGCCCGGGAGTCTGGGTTAAGGCACCACTACGCCAAGCGTATGATTTTACCGTGCATGTGGTGTGGGTGGGGGCTGTACTTGGCCATTCCATTCACAATCCACCCCAACTGGATATTGGTACCGAGTGCAGTGCTGTCCTCTGTATCCCTCTGGTTGGCTGTAAGGTTCTTCAAAAAGCATCTGTAATGGAGGTACCCATGACCAGATCCCAGGTCGTAGCCATCCTATCCAGGGTGAGCAGTCTGGAGACATCGCAAGCATTGGAGTTGCTTGCTGATAGCCACGAATCATCCGGCGTTTTTCAAGATAGTTGTCGCGCAAAGCTGTTTTAAGCAGCCTCTTTTTGCTCCGGCTCGGGTTTCTCGGGCC
>NZ_JAPCJD010000106.1:0-11547 GCF_027707845.1 Aeromonas sp. QDB14
GGGTGACGTGAGCGCGTTAAGGATCAGGGTGTTCACGTTGGCCGGAATGGCTGTTCAACTTCGCCGGAATACGCAATGAGTCGGTAGAACAGATGCAGACAGACCTGGATAGCTACCTGGAACACTACAACACCCAGCGGCCACATCAAGGCAGGATGATGGAGGGACAGACGCCTTACAGCATGTTCAAGAAGGGTCTGAAATTGATACCGAAGGAAGTGCGCAGTAAAGTAGCGTAAACAAGACACCGGTTTGAGGCCGGTGTCAGGTGATAACTAGATCTGTACATGCCGTTGTCAGCTTTCGGGTAGACCGGTTCAATGACACTGAGCATTCTGGCCCATGGGAGCAAAGCGTCCATGCGGGCTAGGAATGTCTCTTTGCGGGTTTTGCGGCGTTTACCATTGAACTTGCTATCCGCGGAAGTAAACTGTTGGACCATGCTGAACCTCATCCCTGATACCAAGTGAGACTGATAGTCTCACACCAGAGTCTTGTTCGCACCTTCCCCAACACGGCTGAAAGATCAAAATGCGATCATTTTTATAATTTAATGACTCTCAGTCCACGGAATAATAAAAAGGCCCTGCTGTTGCAGGGCCTTTGAGTTTCCAACTTGAATGGTCGGTTTCCAACTTCAATGTCACGGTTTCCAACTTAAATGGCCGTGATCACTGCGTGATCACGACCATTTAAGTTGGAAACTCTCTGGTCAAAAAATTCAATATCTTAGCGATTCCCAATATGACAATTAAGTTGGAAACTTGAAAGAGATTCTCCATCCGCTCCACAAACAAACAGGACATTGAAGTTGGAAACCGAAACCCGCCACATCTTAATATGACGTAATCATTGGCACGCCTATTCGTTCCACATCGAGCCTTACCCTAGGACTCCATCGGGAAAGCCTGCGCAATAGAAACGGCTTTCCATCCCCAAGTACCGCGTTTTTTGTTGAAATTGAGAACTGCCGTACCGGATATCATCAAGCCATCTTTTATGTTGTGCTCCACAACCAGTGGAGGAGCAATAAATATGTCATTTTCCGTAAATCCCATTCCGTTGGACACGCGAACTTTATCGCTAAACTGCTTCTTGATGTGTTCGCTTGGTTGTTTGCTTGTGGGAGTAGCTTGGCAAACTCGATATTTAGGCCCGTCTTTTGATATGTACCTAGACAACCTGAGAGCAATCGAATCCCCTTCAGAGAACGACTCAGTCAAATCATTAAGAGGAACAAGTCCGTCAATAATACGATCAACAATAAAATGAAGAACCCCTCTATCGCGATTCACGTGATCAACAACGCCAATTATCTCGTGGAACACATCCCACCTCGTTTTGGACGCCCTACTGTCGAGAAGGAAAATCTTGAAGCGCTGGTTGTCGTCGATCTCGCCTTTGACCCTTATCGCGTCGCCAAGGATGAATTTTTTTCCTCCGAGTTTTGACTCGGGAATGCTCTCCTCCGAAGGGAATGTGGATGTTTCAAGGAATATCTTTCGCTTCTGTATCGACTTACCATCTTTGCCGAGAACGGTAAATTTTTCACCCACGTTTGCATTGACCCATGGCAAGTCACTCCACAATAGGGCTTCGGCAACCGGGGAACGGGACTTATAGAAATCATGGTTGGACGAGGCTGCCTGTGTTTCAGCAAACCAGGGCCGGGAGGCGATTTCCGCTACCACTTCGGGGATTTTATGCCCCTCGCTCTCCTTCACACGCATGAGGGTCTCAATTTCAAGCTTAGCTGCGGCCAAATCGCTACCTTCCAACATGTATTGAGCGACACTAATCCTTATTTTTCCTGTGAACTTATCCTCGGCACGGCAGGACAATGCTTTGCAATAACAGCCGATGGCTGCATTCCGATCCATCGGAGAAATGATGTCACCCAACAAACCCCAAGCCCAGTAGTCGTTCGGTTTGGCCTTGGCGACGGCGAGACCGAAAGCCAAAGCTTCGGCATGCATACCGATGGAGATAAGCACCTTTGCCTTGTCCAATTTGAGCCAGATGTTGTCTGGAAAGCGCTCGATCGCCGCATTGATGTAAGGGAGGACGTATTCTTGCTCTCGCTCGTTTTCGGAGGCAGCGGCTTCCTTTCCCGCTTGCTGGAGTACCCTCTCAGCCAGGGACGGATACTCCTTTCCGTCTTCCGAGCGATATCGCTCGAAATCCTCAGGACGCAGATATTCCAGATTCCACAGACGAGAGAAAACGAGCATACTCAATTTGTCTTGACCCGCCAGTTTTGAGGCGAGTTGGAGAAAGCAAGCGTGCAGGAGTGAAGGCTTTTCAACATCCAGTTTGAGATAGTCGTTCAGGTTGCGTTTGATCGTTCCGATATTGACGTTCTCGGCAGCAATCAGCGCCTTGGAGTGTTTGAACAACTCCCAGCCGAACCCCGTTTGTGTTTCCCTGTCTGCCTGGCATTGAGCCAGAGCCTTTCGGTATGCGGCGACTGCTTCCGCATGTCTGCCCGCCTTGCTAAGAGCTTTGGCTTGACTGATTTCCCGCCCACAGGGGCTGCACAAAGCTAGGGCACTACGAATTCCCTTCGTGAGAACCTCGTCAGATGGGTCAACTCTAATACTCTCCAGTTGGCTACGATAATGGGGCAGGTTATCAAGCATCCCATTGCTGGCATCACGTTTGATAATGTCTATTAAGCACCAACAATAAGCTTTCTTATCCCAGTAATCACGATCAAGTGATCCCATGAGCTCCAATGCCATGCGATATGCCTCATCAACATCCCCCTGCTTGCGTTTTGCGTAAACGTCGGTGCGTGTAATCATCCTCGCATACCCTCTGTAAGCATCTGGCCAATTACTCTGACCAATGAGCTAGGTGTGCAGGCAGTTATCACGGGCTGACATTTAGTAAATTGATCTCTACCATTGTACCAAACGTCGTAAACGGCGACAGATCCGTCCCTGACAAAGTGATAGCGCAGAAACCATTGCTGCTCTACGACATTCTGAACCGTTATTCCGCTCGCGCTGCACAGCCCGATGACCTTCTGGTGGAAGTCATTCAGGAACTGTTTGGAAAAACTCGCTTCCGCAATTGCTGAACCACTTTCAGGAAAAATCAGCCTGCCTTTGAGAGGGGAAAGTAGGGATGCAACCTCGACGCCCAAGTCGTTTAAGTTCCGTTCGATAACATCGGTAATCTTATGCTTGCCGTTGTAGGTTATATCTACGCGGGCGGACTCCGCTTCACGATTGAAGTGGTAGGCCTCTTGGTATTGGTTATGAGAAATATTTACTATAACGATGCCCTTTTCATCGATAAGTTTATGAACCTCCGTCAGTATCGAGAGTAGAAACTTGGCGTTGCAGGGAATGCCGAAAGTTTCATACTTCTCCGTAGCGGATGCACCCATTGATGAGGGCGGTGAAGAAACAGAGGCTGAAGGGCAGACTTCTAGAGCTCCTGCGGCATCGAATAGACCCCGTACAGGGTTTGAGACAATTTTAATGCCGCTCCACGGTTGTAGATTAGGCGGGTCAAGCAAATAGAGTTTTTGGGCAGTACGCGTTATCGAGGTGTAGAGCCATCGGAAATAGTCGGCCGTCAGTTGGCTTTGATGGCTCTTGCATTTCACGAACACGTTGTTCCATTCGCTGCCTTGGGCTTTGTGGCAGGTAATTGCGTAGCCGAATTTTAGCCTAAGAGCATTGAAATACGGGTCTGTTTTCAATGCTTGCTTGAACTCCACGCTTTTTCTTTTCAACTGAGGGTTTCGGATGCAGAAATCGAGATAAAGAGCCTTGTTCTGATCAGAAGATAATGCAGACTCCTTGCTGTAAAGCAGATCCTCTATGATTTTGGCTTGAAAAAAGTGCGCGACGCCATCGAAGTCTTTGAAGCCGATAATCACGTCTTTGAAAAGCAGCGAGACGGGGATTTCCTCAAGCATCCCTGAATCTTGGATTTTCCTTTTTAGTTTAATAGTGCGTTTCTCTGTGACCGTGCCCACCTGCCGAACCAAGCCGAAATCGCCATTCGAAATGAATATCCCGTATGCGTTGCTATTGGAGACAGCCATCACCTTATCTCCCGGTACAACTTCCGGGTGGCCAGGGAAAAAATGCTCACGAATCAGGCGATTGTAGTCACCGACTTCGGAGTTAGAGTGAGCAATAAGTATCGATTCTCCGTTTATCTTGTTCCCGCAGGATTCGAGATATCGCCCCATCAAATCCTGGTGTTCGACCTTCTGAACGTCGGGGTAACTGAAATCAACTACCAGTTGGTTGAAAGACTTGGCACGCAATGTGCTTCTAAGGGGAACTGCGTTCGCCATTACGCCGCTTTCCGATTTCTGTCGGACAACCTCAGATAACTCGAACTCAGTCGAGCGCACGTGATGTTCGCGGTATAGGTAGTCAGCATCTAATGCGGGGGAAAAATTCATCCCGACCGGTGGCAGTTGCGCATCATCACCGATGAAAATTACCTTCTTGCAGTGATCATTGTGATCCAAATTTACGAACTTTAGGAAGTCAGCAAGCAGATATCCCGTTCCGAATCGGAAAAACTCGCCCTCTTGATAGATATCCGAAATCATGGAGGCTTCATCCACGATGTAAACTGTGTCGGAAGAGAGGCAGTTAACATTCAGTCTGGCGTAAAATTTGTAGGTTTCGGTACCGTCGGTATCGTCGTCGCAATACTCAGCTATATCATCGAACGAGTAGATGGTCTTGTGAATCGTGTATGCGGGTGATTTAGTCTTGCTTGCGATCACCTTGGAAGCCTTGCCTGTTGGCGCAGCCAGAACATAATTGCGCCCAATGGCACGAAAATATTCTGTCAGCCCCTTAGTGATAAAGGTCTTGCCGGTTCCCGCATAGCCTTTGAGGAGAAAAACGCTTTCTATTCTGCCATCTAGGAATCGTTCAAGTTGGCTGACGAGTTTCGCCTGACCGCCGGTCAGGTCATATCCCGCGAAAACGTCGTAAATACTTATCAACCTGCGCGTGTTGGAAGGGCTGAAGTCAATTGCCCTTGAGGCATTGGTGGAAGCATGCTTGAAGCTGACAAGCGCTGCTTCGTCGAGAGCTTGGCTGAGGTTAGCGATCTCTGCTTGCGCAGCTTTCTCAGAAGCCTCCAAGCGGCTCAATTCCTCCTTAGCAGCGGCATGCATTTCTGCCTTTGTGTCGGTGTCGGGGACAGCAACGCCTTCCGAGGCCTTGGCCGGTGGGATGTAAGCCGGATACGGTTCGAGAACATCACCGCTGTAGGTTTTGTAGAACCACAATGCGAGAAGGTATGCCTCTTCAATCAGTGACAAGGAAGTCTGAGCATCTATCGAGCAGCCATGAGCGGCTTTGTTGCCGAGGATACGCAAGGCGTGAAGTTTCTGACATACGGATTCACCAACTGCGTCTTGGAAATAGGGAGATTTGAGTTTTTCGAAAAAACCGTCAGTTAACTCACTGGGCAGCCTCAGTTCTCTGTATATGATACCAACCAGTACTTCCGCGAAGCAGCGAAGCTTTACTGCAACTGTGTGTGGATCCGTGTGCGCATATTGCTCAGCGAAAGCAGCATGCTGATATAGCTGTGGCCAACAGGCTTTTAACGGCTCAAAATTACTGGGATTCATTTGGATTTTTTTCATAAGGCAACAATTCAAGTACAGTTCGCCAGCGTAACCTAAAACATGTAGTTAATGCTGGGTGTATGTCACAACCACTATATCTTGCGAGTATTTAGCTGACCACTAGACAGACCCCGCGAATGACCCTGCATAGATTGGATGCTAGTTATATGGTCCTAGTGACTCGTAGCTTGTAGTCATTAAGTGCCTGATGCAAACACCTGCGTTGAAGATCGCGGGGGCCAATCGACACAAAAAATATAAGAGACTGATTCAAAAGGATTTAATATGTTTATCGTTCTTGTGGTCAACCGCTCACGAATACCCCAAACTAGATGATGACCCAATGAACTCCTGAGTGATGATTCGCATTGGGCTGCCATCAACAACCCCCAGACGGAGGCGCAGACTAATCATGACTCATGTAGAGCAATCTCCCCCAACCAGCAATCTATCTGTTCTGGAGTCGCTCGGTCTACCACGTAACTGGCTAGCCGCCCATCAGCACATAGTGTCTGGTGTATCTCCTGAGATCGTCGTCAAACTGAGCAAGCTATTGGGGTCTAATACCCGAACAATTTGCCAGATGATTGGTATTAGCCGAGACACACTGAATCGCCAAATCAAACGGGGCAATCGCTTATCGACAGCTCAGGGAGATCGCGTTTACTGGGCAGCCTTAGCAGTGGACGCAGCCATATCCCTACACCGGGGAGATACTGCTAAAACGATGAGATGGCTCACCCGCTCTGCGTGGGGATTAGGTGGTGAAAAACCGGCCGATGTGATTACTACGCCTATGGGAGCGCAGGCAGTTATCGATCTTGTCGGCCGGATTAGGCATGGCATCCCCTGTTGATTAACAGTTCATACGTGACCATAAAGCATCAACAATAGGCTCATTTGGTGAGCCGATCACCCCGACCAATCGGCTCATTTTATGAGCCGATCACCTCGACCAATCGGCTCACTTGATGAGCCGATCACCTCGATCAACCGACTCACTTGATGAGCCGATGACCTCGACCAATCGACTCACTTGATGAGCCGATCAACACAACCACTCAAATCGTCGTTAGATAAGCTCTCGATTGCCTTCAATTTTCCCAAATTGATCAGGGTCTGCGGGTTGATAATCATCCGAAAACATTTTCATCAACCGATGCTCCTGTCTCAGGTTGGCCAGCGCCCCAAAAAAGCAGCCTTCACATAGGTGTACCTGATATCGTTCACCATCGTGCTGCGAACCATAACCCCAGCAAGCCTCCAGCGTGCCGAATTCCTGCGTACCGAGCGATTTAGTAGTACTAGCACCACAGACATCGCACAAAATATCGACGACCTGTGTGGTAGGAACGATTGCTTCGACCTTCATGGCAATACTCCTCGTTGTGATGCCTGATATCAGAACCTGTATAGGTATCGACGGCGAGCATCAGGGCATAGGATGTTGAGCGGCATAGGCCGCAACCAGCCGCACAGCCAATGCGTAACTGAGCGGTAGACGTGTTTTGTATTTCCTCAGGCAGTCTGGCCTATCGACTGCCCGTTCCAATGCAGATAGAGAGCTTGCCTGCTCGGCCAGCAGCCCCAGTTGCTCAGCCAGTTTCCTATCCCGTTCTTCCCAGTCCACACTGGGATGGTGAACTGCTCGCTTGGCGGCAGGTAACTGTTGATACAACCAGGCACGATCATGTTTATAGAGCCAGGTGAAAGCCGTTCTGCACACCTGCTCGACACAGCCTCGACTAGCATCAGCATGTTTTGCCAAATATGCAGCCACCGTTACACGGTGCTCACGGAGACGGTTAACCCTTCTCAAATGCCGTCGCCAGTCAGACAGCCCTTGGTGGCTCTGAATAATGGCTTCGACCGTCCCAACAGAAACGCCATGACTGTGCGCGATCTGCTGCCGTGATCCCCCCATGAACGCCTGACGCCATATTCCCCGCTCAACTTCAGGTGTAATGCGCTTGGCACGGTGATCAACCGGTTGATTGTGTCTCAGGGCGAGTTGTTTGATATAGCCGATGCTGTATCCGGTCTGGCAGGCAATCTGTCGCATGGGAACCCGATTAACCAACAATGTCAGTATTGCTGTTTCTGATAGCTGTCCGTCGCTAGGCATAGTGGATTGTATCTGCACCGTAGGTGGGCTACTGATAGAAAAAAATTCCGCTGGGCTACGGCTTACAAACGCCATCAGCATCATATGCTTTAGGTAGTGGTGATTGCGGTTGCCGTGCACCAGCCCCGAGACGTATCGATAGTTGGCCAGCCCCGGTGGCACTGTTGGCGTTATATCGGCAAACAACCCCTGCCAGAACTCCGTCATGGCCTGCAACAGGAGCTGGCTACGCAGATGGCCTCTGGTCGTCAGATAGCCCTGTTGCCCGAGCCATCGCTGGTACAGCTCCGCTAGCGACTCCGTTGGCGACTGGATGCACAGATACCGATGCATAACGGTGATATATGTAGAAAGATTGATTTCCTGTTCAGATGGACGCGATGGTTCACAGGGTATCTCGGGATCCGGTAGCAGAAGTCGCCGATCAATACCTCCAGCACTGGCCGCCAGGGTTTGCAATCGTAGCTCATGCTTGGCACAGGCCGTGACCCCATACAACTGGTGTACCGTATGCCAATACCCACACCCGAACTCCTTTTCATCTTCAAGAAGACAGGCCGGACACCATTTCAGGCAAGCGCCACCGACCCTCAGTTTGCTGGCGGCTTGTCCTGACAGGGCCATTATTCCACTCCCCTCACCCAGCATGGCTGGCAGCTAGGGCGTGGACTTGGTGGTTATTGTTCAGCGTCAGGGCGAACAATGGGAAACCCGTGCCATGGTGCAGCAGGTATTGTGGATCCACTCCCGCAGCCTGAGCTGTTGCCTCAATATGCCCAGGTAATAAGGGGTGCAGACGAATGGCAGGATGATGGAACAATTGGTCACAGAAGCGGTTTCGGTCGCAATAAGCCGACTGCACAAAATACTGGCAGACCCAGCTATAGACCGACTCGCCAGTAATGTAGGTGGGGATCACCGAGCCCAACACGGGATTAGCCCCCAGACCCGAGGAGCCCCATCAAATCAACGCCTGCATTCTGCAATATAAGCAGGTGAATAAGAGGGTGCAACGGATCTTCCGTAGCCTGTGCATGATAACCCCGTACATTGCGCAGTTGTGGGGGCATACGTAAGCCTCTACCTATTGTATCTGTATTTCTGAAATATAAAGCCAGCGCTTGGGGATCGCAGTTAACATCCATATCTTTAAACCACGCACTGACTGACTTCATGATCTTGTGTGTGGGCGCAGCATTTGCCGGTATTCTCATCGCATCTTTCACAAACCCGGTCAGCAATGACAATGTGAGAGAGCTAGCCGACTGAGCCAAGCTATGCGATACCAGCTCGATCTCCCGCATCAGTTCGGTAAAATGGCCATCGTACCCGGCCATCCAGTGACCGCAGTTTGAACACTTGTTATCATAGGGGGGAATGGGTTGTTTCAATAACACAGTGGCCTCAAAACCGCAGTCAGTACAGCGGCCTGATAGCCCCCGTTGATGTCGATGACAATGGAACACCCCTGGCAACTGATGATCCCGGTGGTAATAGGGCATGCCATGGGTCTCATAATCTTCAACTAGGCAATCTGAACACCATCGCCAATATCGGTGCTGCACAATGTACAGACCAGTAACCCTTAACTGGAGCGGAGCTTGACCCGCGAATGCCAACGCCAGCATCCTCTGCTCAAGCGGGGTCAGAAACGGTGCCAGATAATGACCATAGCCATGTGTTTGCCAAATTTGTGATGTACCATGTGCTCGAAAAGTAGCAGTCAAGGCGATATCATTGGCATGACATAAACGGTGGGGGATGGTTGGTGGACGACTCAGGCCGAACGCTTTGGCCGTGGCTGTTAAGGTCCCGTGGGTGCTCAACACATGCATCCGGCCAACCACCGCTCCCAGATGTTCCCCCGGTAGTAACTCCAATCGATGCAGGATCATTTTTGTTTCCATATATTCAAATGATACCCGACCTGGCCTAGTAATAATTCCGGCGATAACTGCTCTAATATTTTTTGCTGTTTTACCTCTATATTTTGCGATTTATTGCTGAGCTTAACATCGCCTTGGAAAAGATTTTTTCTTGACTGTGGTTGCGCCTGTTGAGTGATTTCATGACCACTCGCTACCGACTCCAACCTCAACATCGGCTCGAAGTCCTCAAATTTGTAATAGTCTCCCTTGCGCAATGCCGTCAGCGCCGGCTTGAGTATCATAAACTCTCGATTAAAGCAGTGATCCAGTGCGGCTAGCGAGAGATCTTGATCGGCAGGCTTCAAGAGGCTTAGATACGATAGTGTGGCCCTCACTAAGCTGGTTGCAATAGCCGGAATACCTGCGGATAAGTGGTGAATGTGCTGCCGCAGTACATCTTCTTGGGTTGTTTGATTTTTTAGTAATTGTGTCTGGCATATCAGACGGATAAAACGCTGCCAAAATGAGCTGTTAAGATCACAACTCACCAATTGTATGAATCCATTTTTGGTTGCTCGACGAGTGAGCGTCAATTCACTCTCAAACAATTTCATCATGGCTAGCGTTCCGACAAACATCAGCGGAACACCAACACGATTGAACAATTCCTCCAAAAATTTCATGGTAGTTTTTTCGTTACTGCTGATCACTTCACTCTTGGCCGATTTGGCCAAATTTTGTGCCTCATCGAGGATCAGCAAGCCAACTCCGTGGCCGATAAACGCCTTTTGTACTATAGAAATCAACTCATTGACCGATCTAGATCGGTGACCATGACTATAATTCTCGCCAGTTACTGCATCGAGCGATTCCAACAGGTTAAGCAACAACGCCTTCTGGCCACGGCGCTCATGCACCTCAATATACAAATACGTCACTTGTGTTCTGTTAATCACAAATTCATTGCCATGATGATCGTGATATGTTCCATGTTCTATAGTTTGCTCAAACTGCTTGCAGATCTGCTTGATCATGGTTGACTTTCCACGACCGCTCAACCCCAGCAGTAACAGGCTATATTGAACCGACAACTCTAGTTTCAATACATGTGACGCCTTCCACGGCTCAGCCCTATCACGGTCAATTGCCACCAATATTCGGCGAATATCTGCACCGACAGGATTACGCCGAACATATCCGGCTTCAATCATCCGTCGCATCTCGTCATATAAGCGATATGCCTCATCTGGAGAGGTATAAACTTCCGCAAGTTGGTCGATGGCTGTGCGAATGAAATATGAATGCAGCGATTCATTAACCCCACTCAGATCCAGATCGCAATGAAAAGGAATTTCGCTGTTGTGATAAAACTGCGTCTGCGAGAGCGGCAGCCCCAACCCCTCGATATATGGATTGCCACGATAGTGGACATTGGGATGTGTAAAGTATTTCGGTGCAGCCACGTGATTACTCCTTAAAGCTGAATGTTGTCGGATCACTGAGGTTTTGCGTTGTTGCCAACCTGTCTTTAATATGAGGTTTCTTGGGGTTTTTGGCAGCAGACAAATCATTAACGATACCAATCATTTCTTGGTAATGTTGTAATTCCCCTACAATACGCTTCTTGGTCTTCATGCCAGGTTGCATACCTTTGGCGATGGATTTTTTTAACCTACGATTATCCTGACGAATCAAGTCATCGCACTCGCGCAGATCCATTTCTAATTCTACACGCGCATTAAATTTCGTTTCATCCTGTGCTGCCAATTGATGCTTTACGAGCTCCAAGCGGAGCATAACATTTGCCCATATCTGATTGCGATATGCCTCACTGCGATCCGTCAGCTCTAATTGATACGCGAATTCAACTCCGAAGTGCAACACCCGCCAAATCAAGCAACCTGTCGTAGTTCATCAAACACGATCTGCGGTTG
>NZ_JAPCJD010000107.1:0-11521 GCF_027707845.1 Aeromonas sp. QDB14
GAGAGATCTCACTAAAAACTGGGAATAACGCCTTAAATGGCGAAGAAACGGTCTAAATAGGCTGATTCAAGGCATTTGCGGGAGAAAAAATCGGCTAAAACATGAAGAAATGAAATGACTGAGTCAGCCGAGAAGAATTTCCCCGCTTATTCGCACCTTCCCTAGCATCTGCGGCATTGATATAGGAGAAACCAATGAGCAAGGTACTGGATGAGCTGCTGGCGTTGCTGGCGCTCGAGAAGATCGAGGAGGGCCTGTTTCGGGGCCAGAGCCAGGATCTCGGATTGCGATCCGTGTTTGGCGGACAGGTGATGGGGCAGGCCTTGTCAGCCGCCAAGCAGACGGTGGCAAGCGACCGCCAGGTCCACAGTTTCCACTCCTACTTCCTGCGCCCCGGGGATGCCAACAAGCCCATCGTCTACGACGTGGAGAACATCCGCGACGGCCAGACCGTCTCCACCCGCCGGGTCAAGGCCATCCAGAATGGCAAGCCCATCTTCTACCTCAACGCCTCCTTCCAGGTGGAGGCCGAGGGCTTCGAGCATCAGACGAAGATGCCGGCCGGCATCACGCCCCCCGAGCAGCTCAAGAGCGAGCTGGAGCTGGTGCGTCCCTACGAGCAGATGATCCCGGCGGCCCTGCGGGACAAGATCCTGTGCGAGAAGCCCATCGAAATTCGCCCCGTGACCCTGGTGGACCCTATTCGCCCGGATGTTCACGAGCCCCTTCGCTACACCTGGTTCAAGGCCAATGGCCCGGTGCCGGACGATCAGCGGGTCCACAACTACCTGCTGGCCTATGCCTCTGACTTCCACTTCCTGTTCGCCGCCCTGCAGCCCCACGGGGTCTCCTACTGGGAGCCGGACATGCAGGTGGCCACCATCGATCACTCCATGTGGTTCCACCGGGAGTTCCGGCTGGACGACTGGCTGCTCTACGTGGTGGACAGCCCGAGCGCCAGCGGCGGTCGGGGTCTGGTGCGCGGCCAGTTCTTCACCCGGGATGGGGTATTGGTGGCGAGCACCATGCAGGAAGGGGTGATCCGCCGCCGGGGCTGAGACGCCCCCTTGCGCCAACGAAAAACGGGAGCCGATGGCTCCCGTTTTTTATTGCCTGCGCTATCAGGCTGCGTCCTGCTCGGTGCTGAGTGCTGGCTCGCCCCGGGCGAAGCGGTCGGCCCACAGGGCGATGACGCCGTCACCGGTGACGTTGCAGGCGGTGCCGAAGCTGTCCTGAGCCAGGTAGAGGGCGATCATCAGGGCGATGGAGGCCTCACCGAAGCCGAGCATGGAAGTGAGCAGGCCGAGCGCGGACATGACACCGCCACCCGGTGCGCCCGGCGCGGCAATCATGATGACGCCCAGCATCATGATGAAGGGCACCATGGTGCCGTAGCCCGGAATGGCCAGGTGTTCGGAGAGGAACATCACCGCCGTGGCGCAGGTCACCAGGGTGATGGTGGAGCCGCACAGGTGGATGGTGGCGCACAGGGGCACGGTGAAGTTGGCGATGCCGTCGCTCACGCCGTTGCGCTTGCTGGCTTGCAGGGCCACCGGAATGGTGGCGGCGCTGGACATGGTGCCAAGGGCGGTGAAGTAGGCGGGCAGCATGTTCTTGATGAGCATGACGGGGGAGCGCCCCTGAGCGAGGCAGGTGCCGACGAACAGGACGCAGAGCCAGATCCAGTGCATGACGATGGCCATCACCAGCACTACCCCGAAGGTCTTGAGGGTGGCGAAGACGGTGCCTTCCACCGTCATCTCGACGAAGACGCCGGCGATGTAGAAGGGGAGCAGGGGAATGATCACGCGTGCCAGCAGGCGGTCGATGATGTCACGGCCCTGATCGGCGACCCGGCGCAGGTCGGTGGCCTGGGTGGCGCTGATGCCGATGCCGAACACGAAGGCGGCGGCCAGGGCCGACATCACCCCGAACAGGGGCGGGATCTCGAGGTTGATGTAGGAAGCGAGCTTGGTGGCTGCCTCGGCGGTGGGCTCGGCGGCCGTGGTCAGGTGCGGGATCAGGTGGCTCGCCACGGTGAAGGCGAACAGGCCCGCCAGTATGGTGGAGCAGTAGGAGAGCCCCACCGTCTTGCCCAGCAGCTTGCCGGAGTTCTTCGGCAGGCTGGCGATGCCGCTCATGATGAAGAAGAGGATGATGAGCGGGATGGTGAAGGTGATGAGCTGGCCTATCACCGTCTTGGCGGTGAACAGCACGCGGGCGACCCATTCGGGGGCATAGAGACCGAGCAGCAGGCCGGCGAGGATACCGGCAACCAGATTGAGAACGAGTTTCATGGGGGAATCCAGGTGTTGGTGTCTGATTTGTTATTTAATTTTGATTTTAATGCCGCTTTTTAACACAAGCACCGCATCTTGTCTGCTTTATGGTGGTTAACTCAGGGTTAAATATTGTTAACGGTCTGAATGCCGTGAGGTGTCACTGCCCTCGGGGGCTTTCGCGGATCAGCGCCGCACCAGCAAGGCGTGCAGCCAGGGGCCGTTCACTTCATCTTTCCCCACCCAGCCATGGTGCAGGGTGAAGGGGAGGGGAGCGATCAGGCGTCGCAGCCCCGCCTCGTAGAGCCGGGTCTGCAGGGGATATTCCCCCGACCGTGGCAGCGGTTCGCCCTTCCCGAGGGGGAAGGAGGCGTAGAGGGGGCCCCCGGCCTTGAGCAGGGTGGCCAGATGACCGAGCGCCGGGGCTATCTCGTGCTCGGGCAGACAGGGGAGGGAGCCGCTGGCCCAGATGCCGTCATAGGGAACGACGCTTTGCATCTGCTCGACGCGGCAGACTCGCACCGGCTGGCCGCACAGGCGCGAGGCGGCAGCGGCCTGCGCCCGGCTCGCATCGAAGGCGGTCACGGTGAGGCCTTGCTGGCGAAAGAGGCGCAGATCCTCTCCTGCCCCGCAACCGGCCTCCAGCAGATGACGGCCGTTGCCCAGCAGGGCCAGGAAGGGGGCATGGGCGCCTGCCACGAGGGCGGGGCGAGGGGCAGCGTCGTGCGCCGGCGCGGGGGCGTGTGGCAAGGGTGTCGGGCTCATCGTGGTGGGGGGGGGCGTTACTCTAGCAGGTTTGCCCCCGGCTGTTGAGCATTGGCGGGGGCGGCGCGTCTTGCAGACTCAGGGGTGGCGGCGAAGGGTGGGGCTCGCGATGAGGGTGAACAGGGTATCGAGGAGGAAGTCCGACTCCTCAATCAGATCGATGCGATCCGGGAAGTGCAGCCAGTTGATGATGTAGCCGTCCAGAGTGCAGTGGAGCAGGGTGGCGGCGCGGCGCAGATCCAGCCCCTCGGGCAGTTGGCCGCGGTGCACGGCATTGGCCAGGGTGATCTCCAGATCCCGGAAGAAATTCATGGATTGCAGGTGCATGTGCTCGCGCATGACGGCGGCCTCTCCCTCCATGGATTCCAGATTGAACATGATGGTGAACATCTGCTGGTGGGCGGGCTCGGTGCTGATCTTGAGCATCACCTCTTTGAGAAAGCTGCGCAGCTTGCCCAGGGGATCCGGCTCCGCCTCGTCGACGCAGGCATCGAGCTGGTGGGAGAGGGGGGCACACAGCTCCTCCCACAGGGTGACGAACAGCTCTTCTTTATTCTTGAAGTGCCAGTAGATGGCGCCCCGGGTGAGGTCCGTCGCCTTGGCGATATCGGTCAGGCTGGTGCGTGCCAGCCCCTGTTGGCAGAAGAGATCCAGGGCCGTGCTCATGATGTTGCAGCGGGTTTGCTGCGCCTCTTCTTTGGTGCGTCTGGCCATTGACTCCGGTCCTGTTTAAAAGTGAAAAAAGTTTCTTACATACATTCATGAATGTATGTATATTGCCTCATCTTCGCCGTTTTACCAACAGGGGCCTTATAAACCCTGTGGTTTTGTCACTTCTTTTTGATTGAAACTGAGGTTCAGAGACTTGATGCATAAACATATTCTCGCACGTTCGGTCGGCCTTGCCTTGCTGGCAAGCAGCCTGCTGGCTGGCTGTGGTGACAAGGACGGGGCCCAGCAGGCCATGGGGGAGATGCCTCCCGCCGCCGTGGACGTGGTCACCCTCCATACGGCCCCCCTGCAACTGTTGTCCGAGCTCACCGGCCGCACTGCCCCCCTGCGGGTGGCCGAGGTGCGTCCCCAGGTGAACGGCATCATCCTCAAGCGCCTGTTCACCGAGGGGAGCGACGTCAAGGCCGGTCAGCTGCTCTATCAGATTGATCCCGCCGTCTATCAGGCCGAAGTGGCTTCCGCCAAGGCCAACCTCGCCAAGGCCGAGGCCAACGAGCGCAGCGCCCGCCTCAAGGCCCAGCGCTACGCCGAGCTGGTGAAGGTGAAAGCCATCAGCAGCCAGGAGTATGACGACGCCGACGCGGCCTGGAAACAGCAGCTGGCCGAGATCGGGGCCGCCAAGGCCGCATTGCAGACCGCCAACATCAACCTGGCCTACACCCGCATCACGGCCCCCATCAGCGGCCGCATCGGCAAGTCGGCGGTGACCGAGGGTGCCCTGGTCACCGCCCAGCAGGCGGACAGCCTCACCTCCATCTCCCAGCTCGATCCCATGTACGTGGACGTGCGCCAGTCCACCGCCGACCTGCTGCGCCTCAAGCGCCTGGTGGCCGAGGGCAAGCTGACCCAGGGGGAGAAGGACGGGGCCGGTGTCAGCTTCCAGCTGGAAGATGGCAGCCAGTATGGCGAGAAAGGAGCCCTCCAGTTCTCCGACGTGACCGTGGACGAGGCGACCGGCATGGTGACCCTGCGGGTGATCGTGCCCAACCCGGATCAACTGCTGCTGCCCGGCATGTTCATGCGCGCCACCTTGCAGGAGGGCGAGCGCCCGCAAGGCCTGCTGGTGCCCCAGACTGCCGTGACCCGTACCCCCAAGGGCGGTGCCACCGTCATGGTGGTGACGGCGGACAACAAGGTGGAACTGCGTGAAGTGCAGGTCGGCCGCATGTCCGGCGACAGCTGGGTGGTGGAGTCCGGTCTCAAGGCTGGCGAGAAGGTGATCGTCGCCGGTCTGCAGAAAGTCAAACCCGGGGTCGTGGTGGCGCCCACTGAACGTGCCGGTAACAGCGCACAACAGACCCCGGCAACCAAGCAGTAGGATGGAGTAGTCGCCTCATGGCACGTTTTTTCATAGATAGACCCATTTTCGCCTGGGTGATCGCCTTGGTGATCATGCTGGCCGGGGCCATGGCCATCATCGGCCTGCCGGTGGCCCAGTACCCGACCATCGCCCCGCCGGCGGTTGGCATCTCCGCCAGCTACCCGGGGGCCTCCGCCAAGACGGTGGAAGACTCGGTGACCCAGATCATCGAGCAGAACATGACCGGGCTGGATCACCTGCTCTACATGTCGGCGCAATCCGGCTCGTCAGGGAACGTCAGCGTGACCCTCACCTTCAAGCCGGGCACGGATCCCGACATCGCCCAGGTGCAGGTGCAAAACAAGCTGCAACAGGCCATGTCGCTCCTGCCCCAAGAGGTGCAGCAACAGGGCGTGCGGGTCCAGAAGACCTCCAGCAGCTTCCTGATGGTGGCCGCCTTCATCTCCACCGATGGCGCCATGACCAACGATGACCTGGCGGACTATGTGGTAGCCAACATCAAGGAGCCCCTGAGCCGTCTGGATGGGGTCGGTGACATCACCTTGTTCGGCAGCCAGTACTCCATGCGCGTCTGGCTCGATCCCCACAAGCTCAACCGGGTGCAGATGACCCCGGCCGACATTCAGGCCGCCATCAAGGCCCAGAACGCCCAGGTTGCCTTCGGCAAGCTGGGGGGGACCCCTGCGGTGAGCGATCAGCAATTTACCGCCACCATCATGGGCCAGACCCGGCTCTCCACCGTGGAGGAGTTCAACAACATCCTGCTGCGGGTGAACCAGGACGGATCCAAGGTCCAGCTCAAGGACGTGGCCCGGGTCGAACTTGCCGGTGAAAACTACGACGCGACCGCGCTCTACAACGGCCAGGCCACCGCCGCCGTCGCCATCAAGCTGGCGACCGGTGCCAACGCCCTGGACACCGCCGAGCACGTGCGGACCAAGCTGGGTGAACTCTCCGAGTACTTCCCGGCCAACATGGAGATCGTCTATCCCTACGACACCACGCCGTTCGTGAAGATCTCCATCGAGGAGGTGGTGCAGACCCTGATCGAGGCGATCTTCCTGGTCTTCTGCGTCATGTATCTGTTCTTGCAGAACTTCCGGGCAACCCTGATTCCGACCATCGCGGTGCCCGTGGTCCTGCTCGGCACCTTCGGGGTGATGGCGGCCTTCGGCTTCTCCATCAACACCCTGACCATGTTCGGTCTGGTGCTCGCCATTGGCCTCTTGGTGGATGACGCCATCGTGGTGGTGGAGAACGTGGAGCGTCTGATGAGCGAGGAGGATCTCTCCCCCCTCGAGGCGACCCGCAAGTCCATGACCCAGATCACCGGCGCCCTGGTGGGCATCGCTCTGGTGCTGTCGGCGGTGTTCGTGCCCATGGCTTTCTTCGGTGGCTCTACCGGTGCCATCTATCGCCAGTTCTCCCTCACCATCGTCTCGGCCATGGTGCTCTCGGTGCTGGTGGCCCTGATCCTGACCCCGGCCCTGTGCGCCACCCTGCTCAAACCCATGAAGCACGGTGAATTCGGCGCCCAGCGCGGTTTCTTCGGCTGGTTCAACCGCTTCTTCGACACCAACGCCAACCGTTACCAGAACGGCGTGCGCAAGGTGATCAAGCAGGGCACCCGCTACGGCATCATCTATCTGGCCATGCTGGCGGTGCTGGCGGTGCTCTTCATGCGCATGCCCACCTCCTTCCTGCCGGAAGAGGATCAGGGGGTCATCATGTCCATGGTGCAGCTCCCGGTGGGGGCGACCAAGGAGCGGACCGAGGTGGTGCTCGGGGAGATGCGCGACTACTTCCTCGAGAACGAGAAGGAGAACGTGGACTCCGTGCTGACGGTGGCGGGCTTCAGCTTCGCCGGTAGCGGTCAGAACAGCGGCATGGCCTTCATCAAGCTCAAGGACTGGAGCGAGCGCAAGGGAGAAGATCGCAGCGCCAATGCCATCATCGGCCGCGCCATGGGGTTCCTGTTCAGCATCAAGGAAGCCCAGGTCTTCGCCTTCAACCTGCCCCCCATTCCGGAACTCGGCACGGCCACCGGCTTCGACTTCTTCCTGCAAGACCGCGGCGGTCTGGGTCACGAGAAGCTGATGCAGGCGCGCAACCAGTTGCTCGGCATGGCGGCGCAGGATCCCAACCTGGTGCGGGTACGCCCGAACGGGATGGAAGACACGCCCCAGCTCGACATCAAGATCGATTACGAGAAGGCGCTGGCCCAGGGGCTCTCCATCACCGACATCAACAACACCCTGTCGGCTGCCTGGGGCTCCTCCTATGTGAACGACTTCGTCGACAGAGGCCGGGTCAAGAAGGTCTATCTGCAGGCGGATGCCCCTTTCCGGATGAACCCGGAAGATCTGAAGCTGTGGTACGTGCGCAACAGCGCGGGCCAGATGGTGCCCTTCTCCGCCTTTGCCAGCACGGAGTGGAGCTTCGGCTCGCCCCGTCTTGAGCGCTACAACGGTGTCTCCGCCATGGAGATCGTCGGTGAGGCGGCCCCTGGCAAGAGTACGGGTGATGCCATGGCGGCCATCGAGGAGATGGTGAAGCAGTTGCCGGAAGGGATCGGCATCGAGTGGACCGGTCTCTCCTTCCAGGAGCGTCAGGCAGGCTCCCAGGCGCCGGCCCTGTACGCCATCTCGCTCCTGGTGGTCTTCCTCTGTCTGGCCGCCCTCTACGAGAGCTGGAGCATTCCGTTCTCGGTCATGCTGGTGGTGCCGCTCGGGGTGCTGGGGGCCATTTTGGCCGCGACCCTGCGCGGGCTTGAGAATGACGTCTACTTCCAGGTAGGCCTGCTCACCACGATCGGGCTGTCGGCCAAGAACGCCATCCTCATCGTCGAGTTCGCCAAGGAGCTGCACGACAAGGGGATGAGGCTCGGGGATGCGGTGGTGGAGGCCTCGCGTCAGCGCCTGCGCCCCATCCTGATGACCTCGCTCGCCTTCATCCTGGGGGTACTGCCCCTGGTGATCAGCACCGGGGCGGGCGCCAGCAGCCGAAACGCCATCGGGACCGGCGTGATGGGGGGGATGATCAGTGCCACCGTGCTCGCCATCTTCTTCGTGCCGCTGTTCTTTGTGCTGGTGATGCGCTATTTCACCGAACGCAAGCATGCCGGGGAAGAGAGTGTCCACACCAAGGAGATCAACCATGACTAAGACCCTGATCGCCCTGGGCGTGACCCTGATGCTGGGGGGCTGCTCCATGGCCCCCGACTACCAGCGCCCCGAGCTGCCCCAAGGCGCCTCCTGGCAAGCTGACCTGGCCGCCAAGGGGGAACTTGCCCCCTGGCGCCAGCAGTTCCAGGACCCGGCCCTGCAGACGCTGATCGGCACCGCCCTTGAGAGCAACCGGGATCTGCGCCTGGCAGCCCTCAACGTCGAGGCCTACGAGGCGAAATACCGTATCCAGCGGGCGGCCCAGTTGCCGACCCTGGCCGCCAGTGGCAGCGGCACCCGCCAGCAGGGATCCGATGATCTCAGTAGTACGGGGCAGGGCACCATCAGCAGCCAGTACGGCGCCAACATCGGCATCACCGCCTATGAGCTGGATCTGTTTGGCCGGATCCAGAGCCTGAAAGATCAGGCCCTTGAGACCTATCTGGCGCAAATCGAGACCCAGCGCAGCACCCAGATTGCGCTGGTGGCCTCGGTGGCCAATGCCTACTTCACCCTGCTGGCGGATCAGGAGTTGCTGGCCCTGAGCCAGGCGACCCTCGCCACCGAGCAGGAGAGCTATGCCCTGACCGAGCACAAATACCGCCTGGGCGCCGCCTCCGAGATGGAGCTGGCCCAGGGGCGCACGGCACTGGAAAACGCCAAGGTCAGCCAGGCGCAATACCAGCGTCTGGTGAAGCAGGACAGAAACGGTCTGGCCCTGCTGCTTGGCACCGATATCCCGGTGCTGGCGGCACAACCGGCCACCCTGGCCGAGGTGAAACTGGCGCCGATCCCGGTGGGGGCTCCCTCCAGCCTGTTGCAGCAACGCCCGGACATCCTGGCGGCGGAGCACAACCTGAAGGCGGCCAACGCCAACATAGGGGCGGCCCGCGCCGCCTTCTTCCCGACCATCTCGCTCACCGCGACGGCGGGCACCGCCAGCAACCAGCTGAGCGGTCTGTTTGACGGCGGCACCGGCACCTGGACCTTCATGCCCCAGATCAATCTGCCCATCTTCGATGGCGGCAAGCGCGTTGCGGATCTGGACGTGGCCGAGGTGGGGACCAGGCAGGCGGTGGCCAGCTACGAGAAGAGCATCCAGACCGCCTTCAAGGAGGTTGCGGACACCCTCGGTGCCCAGGCGGACTACGCGCAGCAACTGCAGGCGCAACAGGCACTGGTGGATGCCAACCAGACCTACTTCAGGCTGGCGGAGGTGCGTTACGAGCAAGGGGTGGACAGCTACCTGACCCGCCTCGATGCCCAGCGCTCCCTGTTCAGCGCCAAGCAGGGGCTCATCAGCACCCGGCTCGCCCAGCTGAGTAACCAGGTCGCCCTCTACAAGGCCGTCGGTGGCGGCTGGCAGGCGCCGAAGGACGCAGAGCCGGCATCAGACAAACAGGGTTGACCCCTCAAGGTTGACGTAAAAAGCATCAGGGGCGAACCACTAGGTTCGCCCCGTTTTTTTTATTCTCGGCCTGATACTGCACACCGCTCGCCGACATGGTAATGGCCGGTAGCTTTTGACGAACCGCCTCCCAAAAGCTGCTCTTGCGTTTGTGCTGCTGATAAAGCTGATTCAAATACTCCTGTGGCGAACAGAGAGGTCTCTCTCCATCCTCTTGTTCTACCTTTAAGGCCGCCTGATAATCCAGGCTCTTTTTCAGATCCGAGGCTGCCCCCGTGTAGTAGGTGCTCTTGCCCTGATTAACGACATTGGCCACCAATTGACGACGTAGCCGCACTGCCACCACGATAAATCCCTGCTGATAGAGGCGGCTCGACCAGGTTCGTACGGTTGAACCAGCAAGGAGTGAGAGATCCTCCTGCAAGTCTGCATCTGTACATTGCTCAAGCCGTTGTGCCAGTTGTGGCCATGCATCAACCTCCTCCAACAGCAACAAGACCTCGCGTAGCCCCCATGATTCGGCAATGGCAACAAACTGGCCTAATGCTACTTCTCTAGGCTCATCTCCACTTTGGCAATAACTCGCAAAAAACGAGTTTGCCCGTGTGCTAGCAAACGCGTGTAATGCCTGAGTATGAGCGTCAGCTCGGCGTCCCTCTTCCAGATAGGCCCGGATCAACACTTGATGCCACAGGTTCAATTGGCGGTGGCGCTGCAACAGAGCCGAGTCCATTGCCTCTAATACCGCGATGGCTTGATCGGCGCGTAATTCGTCGGTCAGCAGTCTGGCATAGTCAATCTGCTGACGGGGGTGGCTAAAGAGACCAGCCTGTTGCACCGAGTCAAAGAATGCAATATCACGCAACTCAAAGCTCAACCCCAACGCCTCTGGCAATAGACCTGCCGCCGCATAGTTATCGCGCAAGGCTCGCATCACTGGGGAGCCGAGCACATCACGGTAATCAAACAGGCAAGTAATGCTGATCGATGGATCAATGTCTGACAATCCGTCACGCAATCGACGAGCCAGCACCTCTGGGGGGACAGACTCTCGTTGAGCAGCGATCGCCATCAACCACTGTTCGACCAGCGCAAGATGGTAGTCCTCCCAGCTGCCACTGGATGTATCCATCTTTTCATACAAGGCTCTGGCATTCGCCAGCAACTCGAGGGCGAAGAGTTCTCCCTCCCTTGGAGAGGCGACGATCCCCTTGGCCAGCAACGGAATAAACTGATTTTGCAAGGTATCGAAGAAGGCATCCACCTCCTTATAATCCCAGGAAGGGGGGCGACGAGTGAGCTTGCTATACTCTTTTTTTGCCAATGCCAATAAGGCATCCTCAGCAGTAAGGTACTGGTTAATCAGGTGCTTTTTTGCGAGGGGAAGATGCGTTGCCAGGTCAAGCACGATAGCCAACAGCTCGGCTTGGCTTTTGCTTTCCAGTTTACTCAATTGCGCTTTGGTTAATATTCGTGCCATCAGCTGAACTACCCATTATCAGGTCTATCTAATCGAACATTGTGCCTGAGACCGATATAGATGCCTATCCATTGGAGCGACATCCCCCGGATGACAGAGACCATAAAGAACACATGGTTAAGAAACCATGTCTACGTCGCTGGAGGCGCTCAGCAATGAACACCTGCAAGAGCAAGCCACCAAGGCCCGATTTGCTGCTCGTATCCTTCATGCCCACTTTCTGGCACAACGTAGCGAACACCAGTGGTGGTACCCATCAAGATTGGCCGCAACGAGCCGTGTCCCTTTGGCTGCGGCTAAATAACTGATCCCAATAGTGCTACACCTTCGCTGTACCATAGCCATTCCCCGGGAAAGGAGACACGGTATCCA
>NZ_JAPCJD010000108.1:0-11075 GCF_027707845.1 Aeromonas sp. QDB14
TCCGGAACCAGTGATTGGTTCCGGATTGTCCTACAGCAGAAGGATCGGTCAATGGATCCTTAACTGATCAGCATTGCTCGTCAAGAGGCCTTTTTCATGGGGATCAAACCCTTTTAGTCACGCTTTGCCGCTCTTGCCCTGGGCTCCGGGTGGCTGGGGCTTGCGCGCCATCAGTTCCAGCTCCAGCAAGGCATAGCGATGCTCGATGAAGTCATAGACGTTGTTGGCCAGCGCCAGCTTGAAGTAGCTGATGGCTTCCTTGCGGTTACCCTTGGCCAGCTCGAACTTGCCGAGGTAGAAGTAGGTCTCGCACAGGCGCTCGGCGAGCTCCCTGTTGTCCTTGACCCCTTTCACCACGTTGCTCATCAACTGGGTGGCATTGATGTCGCCCGTATAGAGGCGCACCAGATCCCAGTTCCAGGCGTCGTCGTCATACTTGTTGAGCCGCTCGCGCATCCGGCTCATGGCCGCCGGTCCGTTGAGCTTCTGCTCGGCCAGATAGAGCCAGATCACCCGATAAGGGTCTTCTGGTTGCGCCTCGTAGAAGCGCTTCATATCCGCCGCGGCAAGCTCGGGGCGATTGCCGTAATAGAGCGCGATTCCCCGGTTGAGATAGGCGTAGTCGTAATCCGGGGCGAGCTCCAGGGCGGAGTCGAACGCCTCATAGGCCTCGTCGTAGTTCTGCTGTTGAACCAGATAGACACCGATGAAGTTGTAGGCCTCGGCAAAATCCGGCTTCTCCCGCAGGGCGCGGTTGAAGTCGAGTCGCGCCAGGGAACGCAAGCCCACCCGGTCAAACACCACGGCACGCTCATAGAAGAGTTCTGCCCGCTGTTCGGTCGTCAATTCCATTTCACTGAGCATCTGCCCGAGTCGCGCCAACGCCAACTCGCTCTGGTAGGAGACCTGCAAGGGGGTCGCCAATACCAGTGAAGCGGGTTGCGGCTTGGGAACTTGAGGCGCTTTTACCTGACTGCTACTGCTGCAACCCCACAAGGGGAGCAACAACAGGATACCCGTGAGGTATCCAATCCCTATCCTGACGTTCAATGAACACTCCGACGCTTACGCTTGACCCCGCATATGGTAAAGATCACGGGGCCGTTTGTCATGTGGCGCAGCCCCTCTCCCTCAAATAAATCAGGATTCGACAGGGTATCCGGCATCGCTCCAGCCGCGAAAGCCTCCATCGACGCTGACGACCCGGGAATAACCCATCTTCTGCAGATTATCCGCCACCAGGATGGAGCGAAATCCCCCACCACAATAGAGGTAGAGTTCGGTGTCGGGATCCGGATACCGGGTCTCGATGTCACGCTCTATCACCCCGCGCCCGAGATAGGTGGCCCCCGGCAGATGGCCCCTGGCCCACTCGCTCTCTTCGCGCACGTCGATCAGATGAAATGCTCGGCCCTCATCCTGCCAGCGCTTGATTTGATGCACATCGGTTTCCTGCACCTGCGGGCGGATGGCCTCTACCAGGGCCAGAAAACGGGGATTGTGTTGCATGGGCTTGCTCCTTGCTTTGGGTAATGGATGCTGGGTTGTGGGGAGCATCATGACTCACCCCGGCCACAAGAGAAAGGGCGCCTTGCGGCGCCCTTGTCTGTTACGGCAGGATCTCTTGCTGATCCGCGCCCTCTTTTTCCACCTGGGTCGGCAGCATGTGCTCCCGCTTGATCCCGAGGAACATGGCTGAGGCGCTCGCCACATAGATGGAGGAGTAGGTCCCGAAGGCCACCCCGATCACCATGGCGATGGAGAAACCGTGGATCAGAGGCCCGCCTTTGAGCAGCAGCGCCACCACCACCACGAAGGTCAACCCCGAGGTGATGATGGTCCGGCTCAGGGTCTCGGTCATGGAGAGATCCATGATCTCCGCGGTGTCCCCACGGCGTACCTTGCGGAAATTCTCCCGCACCCGGTCGAACACAACGATGGTGTCGTTCAGGGAGTACCCCACCAGCGTCATCAGCGCCGCCAACACGGTCAGGTCGAACTCGTACTGGAAGTAGGCAAAGATGCCGAGGGTGATGATCACGTCGTGAGCCAGGGAGAGGATGCCCCCCGTGGCCAGACGCCACTCGAAGCGCACCGCCACGTAGATCAGGATACAGAGGATGGAGGCCAGCATGGCCAGGGCACCGTCGGTGGCCAGCTCGTCACCCACGGAGGGACCGACGAACTCGACACGCTTGAGCACGGCGCTCTCGTCGACCAGCTTGGCGGCCGCCAGGACCTCGTTGCCCTGCTGCTCGACCTTGACGCCCTCTTGGGGGGCCATGCGCACCAGCACATCACGGCTGGAGCCGAAGAACTGCAGGGTCGCCCCGTCAATCTTCTGCTGATCCAGCGCCTCGTGCATCTTGTCCAGGCTCACCGACTGCTGGAACCCCACCTCGATGGTGGTACCGCCGGTGAAGTCCAGCCCCCAGTTCAGGCCACGATCGTACAGAACGTAGAGGGCGAGCACCGTTACCAGAGCAGAGAGGACCATACCCAGCTTGGCGAAACGCATGAAGGGGATGGGCTTTTCAAAATGTAGAATTTGAAACATGTCTCTTCCTTAGATCGGCAGCTTGTCGATGCGCCGTCCACCCCAGGCCAGGTTGATGATGGCGCGGGATACCGTGATGGCAGTGAACATGGACGCCGTCAGGCCGATCCCGAGGGTCAGGGCGAAGCCCTTGATGGCACCGGTACCGATACCGAACAGGATCACGCAGGTGATGAGCGAGGTGACGTTGGAGTCGGCGATGGTGGAGAAGGCGCGGTCAAAGCCCAGGTGAATGGCTTGCTGCACCCCGCGACCATTGCGGATCTCTTCACGAATACGCTCGTAGATCAGCACGTTCGCATCCACCGCCATCCCCAGCGTCAACACGATACCGGCGATGCCCGGCAGGGTCATGGTGGCCCCCGGGATCATCGACATGATACCGACGATGAGCACCAGATTCATGGTCAGCGCCAGATTGGCCACCCAGCCGAAGGCACGGTAGTAGATCCCCATGAAGAGCACGATCACCAGCATGGCCCAGCCGATGGCTTCCATCCCGCTGTCGATGTTCTGCTGACCCAGGCTCGGGCCTATGGTGCGCTCTTCGACGATCTGGATCGGGGCAATCAGGGCACCGGCACGCAGCAGCAGCGCCAGGTTGTGGGCTTCGTTGGCGTTGTCGATCCCGGTGATGCGGAACTGGCTACCCAGGCGAGACTGGATGGTGGCGACGTTGATCACCTCCTCCTGCTTGCGGAACTTGCGCTTGCCGTCCGGGCCAGGCTGACCCACCGGCTTGTACTCGATGAAGACGGTCGCCATGCCTTTGCCAACGTTGTCCTTGGTAAAGTTGGCCATCTTGTTGCCACCCTGACCATCGAGCTTGATGTTGACCTGGGGACGGCTGTATTCATCGAAACCGGACTGGGCACCCACGATGTGGTCACCGGTCAGGATCACGCGCTTTTGCAGTACCACGGGACGACCGTTGCGATCGTTGTAGACCTTGGAGCTCGGCGGCACGCGGCCTGCGGCAGCGGCCTGGATATCGGCAGCCTCATCGACCATGTGGAACTCCAGGGTCGCGGTGGCACCCAGGATCTCCTTGGCACGGGCGGTGTCCTGGATCCCCGGCAGCTCGACGATGATGCGCTCACCGCCCTGCTGCTGGACCAGCGGCTCGGCCACACCCAGTTCGTTCACCCGGTTGCGGATGATGGTGATGTTCTGCTCGAGGGCATACTTCTTCACCTCTTTGACCTTGGCTTCGCTCAGACTGGCCAGCAGGATGAAGTCATCCCCTTTCTGGTCGGTGGTGAAGACAAGATCCGCATTCTGGCGACGCAGGAAGGAGAGTGCCTTGGCCTGATCGGCCTCGTCACGGAAGACCACCTGCACCTGATCCCCGACCCGGCGTACACCGGAGTAGCGGATCTTCTGGGTGCGCAGCTCGGCGCGGAAATCCTGCACCATCTGTTCCTGCTGCTTGGCCAGCGCTTCGGCCATGTCCACTTCCATCAGGAAGTGCACACCGCCCCGCAGGTCAAGACCGAGCTTCAGGGGCGCCGCGCCGATGGCCTCGAGCCAGGCGGGGGTGGACGGTGCCAGGTTGAGGGCGGTGATGAAATTGTCGCCCAGCTTGTTGGCCACGATGTCGCGCGCCTTGAGCTGGTCTTCGGTGTTGTTGAAACGGATCAGGATGAAGCCGTGCTCGAACGCCGCATGCTTGACCGGGATCTTCGCCTCGTCGAGGGTTTCCTTCACCTGATCGAGGGTTTCTAGTTTGACTTCGGCACCACGGCTGGCAGAGACCTGCAAGGCCGGGTCTTCGCCGTAAAGATTGGGGGCTGCATATAGAAAACCGATGGCGATCACGACGATCACCATCAGGTATTTCCACAGCGGATAGCGATTTAACACGCTGTGCTCCTCGGGAGATTAGAGGGACTGGATAGAACCCTTGGGCAGAACGGCAGAGACGAAGTCACGCTTGATGGTGACCTGGGTCTGATCGTTCAGGGCCAGCACAATGTAGTCGCTGTCGGCGGAAACCTTGGCGATCTTGCCGACCAGGCCACCGGAAGTGAGCACTTCGTCGCCCTTGGAGAGGGAGCTCATCAGATTGCGATGCTCCTTGGCACGCTTGGCCTGGGGACGGTAGATCATGAAGTAGAAGATGAGACCGAACACGGCCAGCATGATGATCATTTCCATGCCACCACCCTGTGCTGCCGGAGCCGCGCCTTCTGCATACGCCTTGGAGATAATGCTCATTTAACAACCTCTTATTGATGTAGATTTGAATACTAACTTATATGTCGTTGTTATTTCACGTCATTTTCAGCCAGTGGAGGCACAGGCTTCCCTTGCCGACGGTAAAACTCAGTTACAAAGTCGTCTAATTTACCCTGCTCGATCGCGTCCCGCAAACCCTGCATCACGCGCTGGTAATAACGCAGGTTGTGGATGGTATTCAGACGGGCACCGAGGATCTCGTTGCACTTGTCCAGATGGTACAGATAGCTGCGGGTGTAGTTCTTGCAGGTGTAGCAATCGCAGTCCGCATCCAGGGTGCTGGTGTCTTCCCGGTACTTGGCGTTGCGGATCTTGACCACGCCATCGGTGGTAAAGAGATGACCGTTGCGGGCGTTGCGGGTCGGCATCACGCAGTCGAACATGTCGATACCGCGGCGCACCCCTTCCACCAGATCCTCCGGCTTGCCCACCCCCATCAGGTAGCGCGGCTTGTCGGCCGGAATTTTCGGGCAGACATGGTCAAGGATGCGATGCATGTCCTCTTTGGGCTCACCCACGGCGAGACCGCCGACCGCGTAACCGTCGAAGCCGATCTCAAGGAGACCGTCCAGCGACACATCCCGCAGCGGTTCGTAGACAGAACCCTGGATGATGCCGAACAGGGCGTTCTTGTTGCCGAGCGCATCGAACTTGTCACGGGAGCGCTTGGCCCAGCGCAGGGACATCTCCATGGACTTGCGCGCTTCCTCGTAAGTGGCCGGGTACGGGGTGCACTCGTCGAAGATCATCACGATGTCGGAACCCAGATCGTACTGGATCTCCATGGACTTCTCGGGATCGAGGAAGATCTTCTCGCCGTTGATGGGATGACGGAAGTGCACCCCCTCCTCGGTGATCTTGCGGATGTGCCCCAGACTGAATACCTGGAAACCACCGGAGTCGGTCAGGATCGGCCCCTGCCAGTTCATGAAGTCGTGCAGATCGCCGTGGGCGCGCATCACTTCCTGACCCGGGCGCAGCCAGAGGTGGAAGGTGTTGCCAAGCAGGATCTGGGCACCGGTCTCACGCACCTCTTCTGGGGTCATCCCCTTGACGGTGCCGTAGGTGCCGACCGGCATGAAGGCCGGGGTCTGGACCACGCCACGCTCGAACACCAGTTGACCGCGACGGGCACGCCCATCGGTGGTTTTCAATTCAAATTTCATTGCTACCTCTATTCAGTCAGAGAAACAGTCTGACAACAAAGGGCCCGAGGGGCCCGGTAATATGAAGCCGGCCGGCATACTGACAAGCAGAGCCTGAACGACTTCTGAAGGGCAAGGCTTAACCCTGCACCCGGCGACGGGTGACGAACATGGCGTCCCCGTAGCTGAAGAAACGGTACTGTCCCGCCACGGCGGCCTGATAGGCGGCCATCACGTTGTCATAGCCGGCAAAAGCGCTGACCAGCATGATCAGGGTGGATTCGGGCAGGTGGAAGTTGGTGATCATGGCATCGACCACCTGGAACTCGTAACCGGGGAAGATGAAGATGTCGGTGTCATCGAAGAAGGGCGCCAGCGGCTTGCCCTGGGCCAGGGTCGCCTTGGCTGCGCTCTCGAGGGATCGTACCGACGTGGTCCCCACCGCAACCACCCGACCGCCGCGGGCGCGGGTCGCCGCGATGGCATCCACCACCTCCTGGGGCACTTCGGCGTATTCCGAGTGCATGTGGTGATCTTCAATCTTGTCGACGCGCACCGGCTGGAAGGTGCCCGCCCCCACGTGCAGGGTCACGAAGGCCATCTCCACGCCCTTGGCACGGATCTGCTCGAGCAGCGGCTCGTCGAAGTGCAGACCGGCGGTCGGCGCCGCCACGGCACCCGGCTTCTGGTTGTAGACGGTCTGGTAGCGCTCCTTGTCGGCATCCTCGTCGGGGCGGTCGATGTAAGGGGGCAGCGGCATATGGCCGATGGCATCCAGAATGGTCAGCACAGGGCGCGGGTCGAGGAAGTGGATCTCGAACAGAGCGTCGTGGCGGGCACGCATCTCGGCCTCGACGGGCACGCCGTCGGCACCGCCATCCAGAAGGAGACGGGTACCTGGCTTGGGGGACTTGGACGAGCGGACGTGCGCCAGCACGCTGTGCTCGTCCAGAATGCGCTCCACCAGCACCTCCAGCTTGCCGCCGCTGGCCTTCTGGCCAAACATGCGGGCCGGAATGACCCGGGTATTGTTGAACACCAGCAGATCGCCGGGGTTGAGCTGGTCAAGCACATCGACAAAATGACCGTGGCGCAGGGCGCCGGTTTGACCATCGAGCTGCAGCAGGCGGCTGGCGGTACGCTCCGCCATGGGGTAGCGGGCAATCAGCTCGTCTGGCAGATCAAAATGAAAATCGGATACTTGCATCTTTCACCTCGGGGGAATCGGCGGCTAGTCTAGTTATCCCCCTCTTCCAAGGCAACCCAAAAGACTAAAAACCCAAGGAAGACAAGGGATAGCGGGCCATTTTGTGAGGTTGGGCCCGTTAAAAAACCTTTAAGGTTTTGTATTGACCCCGATCATGTTCTGGCGACGGGGGCTGGGCTAGGGTGGAAGCAGACACACAAGGAGGCCCACCATGATGACCCTCTCCGAGATCATGACTGAACACCCCTTTACCCTGGGTCCGGAAAACAGCGTCAAGCAGGCGATGGAGCTGATGCAGCAGGAGCGGATCCGTCACGTTCCCATCGTCGATGAACACCAGCATCTGCTCGGTCTGGTCACCCTCTCGGACATCCTGGCCACCCGCGAGTCCAAAATGCTGCTGATCAATCCGGAGCGGGAGGCAGAGTTCACCGACAGCGTCCAGCTCGACGAGATCATGACCCGTCAGGTGGCAAGCGTGGATCCCCACGCCGGCATCAAGGAGGCGGCCCTGTATCTGCAGCGCCACAAATATGGCTGCCTGCCGGTACTCAAGGGGCGCAAGCTGGTTGGCATCGTCACCGAGTCGGACTTCATCGCCGTGGCCATCAATCTGCTGGAGCTGATGGAGGAGCAGGAGCCCCCAACCGACTTTTGATCTTAAAATTCTGTAATAAAATTACAATAAAAGCGTTTTCAGCCTAATTTAACGGCTATTCAAGTGAAACACTTTCAATTTGACTGTAAAATTACACCACAAAACTTGCGTTGTGACATTCATTACACTATGATGCCCACCATGCAATGGTTGCCGAAGAGGAGGTGAGGATTGTGCACCCGCCATCTTCTCTTCATATGTCTGCAAGTTTGCACACCCCGTAGTTAGTCTTTGCTGTAAAGCATATTTATCGCCATTCCTTGTTTGATGACCCGGCCCTGTCTGTGCGACGGCGCCGGGATTTTTTTATCCCTCTTTTTTCTACTGCGCCGCCTCGTCTGCCCCCTTCTCTGCTCACGCAATGAAAACAAATCCGGCCCAGCCCTTGAAAATGTGACATGCAGGACAGAAATTGAACTTCGACAATGAGTTATCTCCGAAGGCCTGAGATATTCATGTTAGGTACAGTTGTGATGGTCTATCTAATAAATAGATTTATGTAATTCAAAATTGTGGCTTTGACCGATTAGAAAAAGTCACTATGATGACTCCATCGAAAGTTAAGCGCCTCGTCTGGCACGACTCTTCAACACCAGACAGGCATATGTACATCACCAAGGAGCAAATACATGTCTACCTACATCAACACTGAAATCAAGCCGTTCAACGCCACCGCCTACCACAATGGCAAATTCGTTCAGGTGTCTGACGCTGACCTGAAAGGCAAGTGGTCCGTGGTGTTCTTCTACCCGGCTGATTTCACCTTCGTCTGCCCGACCGAGCTGGGCGACCTGGCCGACAACTACGCCGAATTCCAGAAGCTGGGCGTCGAGATCTACGCCGTCTCCACCGACACCCACTTCACCCACAAGGCCTGGCACGACACTTCTGACACCATCCAGAAGATCCAGTACCCGATGATCGGCGACCCCACCGGCACCATCACCCGCAACTTCGGCGTGATGATCGAAGAAGCTGGCCTGGCTGACCGCGGTACCTTCGTCATCGACCCGCAAGGCGTCATCCAGATCGTTGAAATCAACGCTGGCGGCATCGGCCGTGACGCACTGGAACTGCTGCGCAAGGTCAAGGCTGCCCAGTACGTTGCTTCCCACCCGGGTGAAGTGTGCCCGGCCAAGTGGAAAGAAGGCGACGCCACCCTGGCCCCGTCCCTGGATCTGGTAGGCAAAATCTAAGCCTCCCCGCTCTGAAGACCGGCCCGTTCAAGGGCCGGTCTTGTTTACGGCCCTCAGAAAATGCGCCGGTCTGCTGTGTGGACCTCTGTTTTCTGTATCCGGTCATCGTGCCGACCCGCATTCAGCAAGAAGGAATTCGACCATGTTAGATACCAACCTCAAACAACAACTCAACGGTTACTTGCAGTACATCGTCAATCCCATCGAGATCAGCGTGTCCGGCAATGACAGCGACAAATCCGCCGAACTCCTGGCATTGGCCAGCGAGATCGCCGAGATGTCCCCCAAAATTTCCCTGACCGATGGCACCAATGCCCGCAAGCCTTCCATGAGCATCGCGCCCCAGGGCCAGGCCCCGCGCGTGCACTTTGCCGGCATTCCCATGGGTCATGAATTCACCTCCCTGGTGCTCGCCCTGCTGCAAAGCGGCGGTCACCCCTCCAAGGCCGATCCGGCCGTGCTGGAGCAGGTGAAGAACCTCAAGGGCGAGTTCCACTTCGAGACCTATATTTCCCTCTCCTGCCACAACTGTCCGGACGTAGTACAGGCCCTGAACCTGATGTCCACCCTGAACCCCGGCATCACCCACACCATGATCGACGGTGCCCTGTTCCAGGATGAGGTGAACGAGCGTCAAATCATGGCGGTCCCGAACGTCTACCTGAACGGTCAGCCGTTCAGCCAGGGCCGCATTTCGCTGGAAGAGATCGTTGCCAAACTCGACACCGGCGCTGCCGAGCGCAAGGCGCAAGAGCTGAGCGAAAAAGCGCCTTATGACGTGCTGGTGGTGGGCGGTGGCCCGGCCGGTGCCGCCGCGGCCATCTATGCCGCCCGCAAAGGCATTCGCACCGCCATTGTCGCCGAACGTTTCGGTGGCCAGGTGATGGACACCGTCGGCATCGAGAACTTCATCTCCGTGCCCTACACCGAGGGCCCCAAGCTGGCAGCCAGCCTGGAGCAGCACGTCAAGCAGTACGGTGTGGAAGTGATCACCGAGCAGCGTGCCGCCGCCATCAGCAAGGATGGTTACGTCAACGTGGACCTCGCCTCCGGTGCCACCTTGAAGAGCCGCGCCGTGATCCTGGCGACCGGTGCCCGCTGGCGCGACCTGAACGTGCCGGGCGAACTCGAGTACCGTACCAAGGGTGTGGCCTACTGCCCCCACTGTGACGGCCCCTTCTTCAAGGGCAAGCGCGTGGCGGTGATCGGTGGCGGCAACTCCGGCATCGAGGCGGCCATCGATCTGGCCGGCATCGTCGAGCACGTCACCGTGGTGGAGTTCGCCGATACCCTGCGTGCCGACGACGTGCTGCAGAAGAAGGCCCGCTCCATGGGCAATATCGACATCATCATGAGCGCCCGCACCACCGAAGTGATCGGCGACGGCAGCAAGGTGGTGGGCATGGACTACGAAGATCGCACTACCGGCGAGATCAAGCACCTGGCCGTGGCCGGCATCTTCGTCCAGATCGGTCTGGTGCCGAACACCGAGTTCCTCAAGGGGAGCGAAGTGGCCCTGACCCGCTTTGGCGAAATCGAGATCGACACCAAGGGTGCCACCTCCCTGCCCGGCGTCTATGCCGCAGGGGATGCCACCACGGTACCGTTCAAGCAGATCATCATCTCCATGGGGGCAGGTGCCACCGCCGCCCTGGGTGCGTTTGATTACCTCATTCGCAACCCGGCGCCGGAAGCACAATCTACCCAGGCCGATGCCGTGACAGCCTGATAACCGCCCAACAAAAAACCGACTCCCTGGAGTCGGTTTTTTTATCCCTGTCGTTGGGTCGGCAGCCTTCAACGCCCTTGCGGCGCGTCCCTCTCCTGCCCCTCTTCACTCACCGCTCTCTCTTCTGCATCAGGCGCGGCATAGCTCGCCGGCACTGCCTCCCCTTCCAGATCCGTTCTTGGCTCCAGCTCCGCCGTCATGGGGGTGTTGGGGGGCACAGGTATGAAAACCTGGTGCTCCGTCAGCGGAATGGGGGCTCGCTTACGCCTGTATGGAGATGGTATTCACCTGACAGTTGCCCACAAAAGGGAGTGGTCATACGGCTTCAAACCGGATAACAAAACG
>NZ_JAPCJD010000109.1:0-11042 GCF_027707845.1 Aeromonas sp. QDB14
CGAGATGACGTGAGCGCGTTAAGGATCAGGGTGTTCACGTTGGCCGGAATGGCTGTTCAACTTCGCCGGAATACGCACTTAGGGGGGAATATGACTGTGTCGAAATTCTTGATATGATCGGAACTCATTGAGTCCCCTCGGTGCGCATCAATAATATCGAATTAGTATCTCCAAGCATTCATACCGCAAAGGTAATAAAAAAGAGATGCTGTTATCAGCATCTCTTTGGGGGCAGTTGGAGTTGCAATCTATTTCTGCAACATTGGAGTGGCTTGTGCAAGCAAGTCTGCAGTTGCGAGCAACTCTTGCTTGGTGGCACAACGTTGCCCATTTTGAGCTCGCTGGTTAGCTAAGAGGCTTAACGCTTCTGGGTTGTCGATCAAGTAGTTAATTCGTTCTAAATAGCTGTTCCGAATAGTAGATCACTGGAGGAAGGGAACTCAGTCCAGTTTGTGCGATCTCATTAGTCGCCAAACAAAACAAGCCACACCCAAAGGACTGAGTTGATGCCTATCCTACCACCCCTGCCACGACCACAACGGCGCCGCATTCACAAAATCATCCATGCCACGCGTGATAAAGGGCATGCTCGTCGCTTGATGGCCATCTTGCTGTTACATGAAGGACGCACGATCACCGATGTTCATCACCTTACCGGCGCTGCGCGCTCGACCATCGGTCGTTGGCTTCGGTGGTATCGAGATGAAGGCATAGATGCGCTAGAAGCCTTACCGGCTGGCCGTGCCCCAGTCTTACCTATCGCCAAGATTGTCACCTTACTGGTGCTGCTCATGCAGTTTTCTCCGCAAGATTTTGGTTATCAGCGCAGCCGTTGGTGTACCGAACTATTGGCTATCAAAATCAATCGGTTAACAGGCCTCAATATGGCAGCCTCCACGCTCCGTCGATGGTTACCGCGTATGGGCATTGTCTGGCGAAGGCCCGTGCCGACCTTGCGGATAAAAGACCCAGCCTATCAGGAGAAAATGGCGGATATCGACGCTGCGCTGGCCCGCTGTGATGCCGATAATCCGGTGTTTTATGAGGATGAAGTCGATATAGACCTCAATCCCAAATTAGGGGCCGACTGGATGTTCAGAGCGCAGCAAAAGCGGGTTGTCACGCCGGGACAGAACGCGAAACATTACCTGGCAGGCGTTCTCCATGCAGGCAACGGAAGAGTGCTTTACGTCAGTGGGATAAAGAAAAACTCATCCCTGTTTATCGCCATGCTGGAAAAGCTGCGTCGCCACTACCGACGAGCCAAAACCATCACGCTGATCCTCGATCACTTCGCGCGACGGGACTTGCTCATGCGACCTCGCTTTCGATCAGATCGCGAGGACTGGGTGCAACGGGTCGTCGCTGACGGCCACGCCATATGCATTCTTCCGGAACGATCGCCGACCGTGCAAGGCCTCGTCACTCGGCCGATCGACGGATTTGTCTTGGAGCGCGAAGTCGTGATCGCGACAGTATCCGGCTCCACGGCAACGGTCGAGATACGGAACATCGCGCAGCTGGCAGCCCGGTATGAGTGGAACTGAATCACGACGTGAAGAGCTTCGGCGCTATGGAAACTATACGCGCAGCGTATTGGATAAATCTGGGGCGCACTGCTATAGTCGGCGCAATGACTGCAAAGATAAATGACAGTGTGTCGAGCTCTCTAGATTAATTATTGGAGACTATCATGAAGTTTGAGAAGTCACAGGCAGCAGTTGACCGCCTGACCCCCGAGCAACGCCGGATTACCCAGGATTCGGGGACCGAAAGGCCCTTCACGGGTGAGCACAACGACAACAAGGAGCCTGGCATCTACGTCGACATAGTGTCGGGAGAGCCGCTGTTCGCTTCAACGGACAAGTTCGATTCGGGTACTGGCTGGCCCAGCTTCACCAAGCCGATCGTTCCGGCAAACGTGAACGAGGTGCGGGACAGTGCACACGGCATGGTCCGGACGGAGGTCAGGTCGGTACACGCCGACAGCCATCTGGGCCACGTTTTCCCGGACGGTCCTTCCGACCGCGGCGGTCTGCGCTACTGCATCAACTCTGCGTCCCTTCGCTTCATCCCGCGCGACGAGATGGAGTCCGAGGGATACGGTGAATATCTCGATCAAGTAGAGGAGGCTTAACATGCATCAGCGCGCTGTTCTCGCAGGAGGATGTTTCTGGGGCATGCAGGATCTGATCCGCAAGCGGCCCGGCATCATCTCGACCCGTGTGGGTTACACGGGCGGCGATATTCCGAACGCCACGTATCGTAATCACGGCACGCATGCCGAGGGGATCGAGATTGTCTTCGACCCGACAGTGACGAGCTACCGGCACATCCTGGAATTCTTCTTCCAGATCCACGATCCGACGACGCTGAACCGCCAGGGCAATGATCGTGGGCTCTCCTACCGGTCGGGCATCTATTATGTCGACGAGGAGCAGAAGCGCGTCGCCGAGGATACGATCGCCGATGTGGATGCCTCGGGGCTGTGGGATGGCAAAGTGGTGACCGAGGTCCAGCCGGTCGGCGAGTTCTGGGAGGCCGAGCCCGATCACCAGGATTATCTGGAGAAGCGGCCGGGCGGCTACACCTGCCACTTCGTCCGTCCCGACTGGGTTCTTCCAAAGCGGCATGAGGCCGGCGATGTGAGCCCTGCGGCCGGGGCTGCAGCGGAATAGGCTTCGCTGCCGTTAGTGCCGCGCCGATCCGGTTCGCAACCTCCGACGACCGCGTCAATCGACGCGGTCGTCGAACCCGGCCTTGAAGCAGATCATTCCATTCAGCCGCCGTCGCAGTGCCAGGATCCAGATATGACAGACCTCTCCTCCTTTCCCATCACGCAGCGCTGGCCAGCATCTTATCCGGATCGCTTGCAACTATACGCGGCCCCCACGCCCAACGGCGTCAAGGTCTCGATGATGCTGGAGGAGACTGGCCTGCCGTATGAGCCCCACTTCGTCGACATCTCGAACAACGAGTCGAAGGATCCAGCGTTCGTGTCGTTGAATCCCAACGGCCGCATACCCGCGATCATCGATCCGGCTGGCCCTGACGGCCAGCCCATTGGCATATGGGAAACCGGTGCGATCCTCATCTATCTGGCCGACAAGACGGGGCAGCTCATCTCAACAACACCCGCCCAGCGGTACGAGACTCTGGCCTGGGTGTTCTTTCAGGTGTCGGGCGTTGGGCCGACCTTCGGACAGCTAGGCTTTTTCCTGCGATTTGCCGGCAAGGACTATGAGGACAAGCGACCTCGGCAGCGCTTTGTTGATGAATCCAGGCGTCTTCTCGGGGTCCTGGATCACCGGCTGGAGGGCCGCGAATGGATTGTCGATGATTACTCGATCGCGGACATTGCGACGTTTGGCTGGGTGAATGCGCTGGTCGAATTCTACGCAGCGGGCGACATCCTCGGCCTAAGCAGCTATTCGAACGTGCAGGCATGGCTCGAACGCGGGCTGGCGCGACCGGCTGTACAGCGTGGCCTGCGAATTCCTGCGAGGCCTGCATGACCATTATCGCCGCATATTATTACAACGAAGGTAAGCGAGTCCGTGAAATCAGGCTCGATGAGCACGTCGAACTAAACGAGAATCGCTCGGGCTTCTGCTGGATCGCGCTTAGCGAGCCCACCGCAGACGAACTCAGCGCGATCCAGACGACGTATAACCTCCATCCTTTGGCGATCGACAACGCCATGCACCCGCTGTGCCCGCCCAAGCTCGAGGTCTACAACGATGAGTTGTACGTCGTCGCCCAGACCGCCGAGCTGGTCGGCGACCGGATCAGCTACGGCAAGATGGCGATCTTCACCGGTCACAATCACCTTATCACCGTGCGGCACGGCAATGCCGGAGCGCTGGGCAAACTTCGGGAGCAACTCGAGGCATCGCCGACGCAGTTCGGCAAGGGTGTCGACTATGTGCTGCACGCGATCTTGCACCGAGTGGTCGACCAGTATCTGCCCATCTTCGAAATGATCGAGGACGACGTCCTGGCGATGGAGCGACGGTCGCTGCACGATTTCCTCGGGCCAGAAGAGGTGGCGCGAATCTTCGAACTAAGGTCCGAACTCACGCGGTTCCAGCGCACGCTCGGGGCTATGGCCGAGCTGGTGCGAAAGCTCGTTCGCGGCCACTTTCCCTGCATCAGCGCCGAAATGACACCATATTTCCACGACGTCGCGGACCATGTCCACCGCGTGCAGTCCATGGTCGACGGCCTCCTGCTTATCCTGTCCACGGTCTTCGAGGCCAGCAGCCTTCTGGAAGCGCAAAGGATCGGTGTGGTCACTCGCCAGCTCGCGGCCTGGGCGGCGATCTTGGCGGTCCCGACGGCGATCGCCGGAATATATGGCATGAACTTCAAGCACATGCCGGAACTGGACACGCCATATGGCTACTTCGTCGTGCTCGGAGTGATAGCGGTGTTCTGCCTTCTCCTATTCATGCGCTTCAAGAAGGCCAAGTGGCTATGAGTAACGCACTTCGCGAGCTTCTCCGTCCGCCGAGTCACAGCGCGCTTTGTGCGCGAGCGTGTCCAATCCAGTTCAAGATGAAGGTGCTTCCATGACCTCCCAGGTGACCGACGTTCTAGAAGCAGTCCAGTCATTCATCGCCAAAGGCTATGACCGCGAATACCGCGTCAAGGACGGCAATCTCGTCGATCTCGAACTAGGGTCAACCCTCGATGCATGCAGCATTCGCGTCGATGCGGCGTTGCGCCTCGAGAGCGGGGACGACGGCGAAGATGCCTCCAACATCTACGCGATCACCGATCCGGCGACAGAGCATAAAGGCCTGTTGATCGACGCCTTCGACGTGTTCCACGAAATCTGCCCCCGCGACTTGTCCGAGCGCCTTGTGGCGCATCGGGAAACAGCACCGGCAGGTGACCAGGACGCGCCGAGCAAGCACGGACTACGGAAAGTCTACAAGAGCGAGTTTCACAGCGATCCCGAGCGTTACGTTCTGCGCGAGGGCTTTCCAGACTTCCCGCCATGCCCTTTCGGCCAATCCTTCAGCATCCTCGGCTTCGATACCGCCGAGCAGGAATATGTCTGGCTCGTCACGAGCATCATTCGAGATCCTCGGCTGATCAGGGTTCCATACCAGGGCGAAGACGTCATCAGCGACGAATAGCGGTGTCGCTTAGCCGGAAAGGCTGGCCTTCCTGGCCCACACATCTGCAGGCTGAACTTTAAGAACATCGAAAATTAGGAGGTGATTATGGACTGGAACAAGGACCACATACGAGAAACTATGCTCTTGCTGGAGACAGCAGCGTTGCACAGCGCTCGCGAAAACTACCTGGACTATGTCTCTACCGCTCGGCTCGATCGGAGCGAACCGATCGAAAACGACGAACTAGCTCAGGCCGAGGTCGCGAGCGACTTCGCTGAAGCGCTCGATGACACGCTCCATGACTACGCCAATAAACTCGAAAAGCTCAGGACGATCGATTTCGGCCCCAAGTTGGCCGTCAACGAAGGCGCTGTCGTCAAGCTGTCCGGCCGCCACTTTGTGATCGCGGTGTCAACGAGCAAGTTTACCTGTCAGGGGCGTGAGCTCATGGGCATTTCCACGATGGCGCCGATCTTCGAAGCGATCGAGGGTGCCCGAGCCGGGGAGACCGTGCAGTTCAACGGCCGGGACCTCACCGTAGAAGACGTGGAATAAAGCCCTCCACCGCAGCCGGCGCGCTAGTGCCGAACGCCCTGCATCTCTTTCTGCATGCATACGGTCACTTGCAGCCGCGTTGACCTGGCTCATCAAAGGCAAACTCATGACAACACCTTCATTCTTCATCACCCCCGGATACGGGACGCGCCTGCATGACGCGCTTCATTATTCTCAGGCAATGCGCATTGGTGACCGCGTGGAGATCTCCGGACAGGGCGGATGGAACGACGATCTCGTCATTCCGGAGTCGATTGAGGAAGAGATCGAGCAGGCGTTCAAGAACGTGGAACGGACGCTCGCGACCGCCGGAGCACGCTGGCCGCATGTGGTCCACGTCAATTCCTATCACGTCGGTGGATTCCCTCCCGTGATCAACGAAACAATGGCCAAGCTGTATCGCCACTACATGCCCGACCGCGCTCCAATCTGGACGCAGTTGGGAATCGAAGCGCTGGGGCTTCCAACCATGCGTATCGAAATTCGCGTAACAGCTATCATCGCCTGACCCCGCGGTTCGTGCAGGCGCCGTGCCGCGCTAATCCCGCACGCCCTGCGCCCGCTTCTCCATGCATATCATCGTATCGAGAGATCCGGTTATCATCGGCGTGCTCGGAGAACGGGGGGCCGCCTTGGCCTGGTTGGCGCGCCTCGGCTGCCTGCGGGCGATGGCCAGCACTGCCAGGAGCGTGAGCAACGCCGCCGCATAAAGGAACAGGCCGCCAGGGCCGACGATATTCATTGCAGCTGCTCCTATTAGGGGGCCAGCGGCTGTCCCGATCCCGTTGAGCAACAGAAGCCCGCGCGCGGTGCCGAGTAGCCGACCGGCCGGAAGATCGTCGTTTGCGACGGCGAGACACAACGAATAAATCGGGATGCCAAAGCCGCCGAACAGCGCACCTGCCGCAAGGAGCAGCGGCAGAGGCGCTTCCACCGCCAACGCTACGCCGATGGCAGACGCTGCGGACGCCAGCGCCGCACCGGCGATGACAAGATTCCGGGGCACTCGATCCGAAAGCCAACCGAGTGGCCAATGGAAGGCGAGCGTTCCACCAAGAACCGCAGCCATGAAGGCGGAGATACCGCCCACATCGAGGCCGATGCTCTGGGCGAAGTTCGCGCCCATGCCCCAGAAACCACCGATAGCCAGGCCGGCCAGGAAAGCGCCAGCCGCAGCGAGAGGTGATACGAGGACGAGGTCCCTGAACGCGACCCATTCCTGTTCCACCTGGGCCGGCGGATGACTGGGCAGCAAGGTGATCGGAACCACCGCCGCTGATATCAGCAGCGACACGATGAGGAACAATGTCACGTCGGCGGGCGGTGCGATGTTGAGTAACGCCTGCCCGATTGCCCATGAGCCCATAGAGACAACTCCGAATATCGACAGGAGCTGCCCGCGTGTGGATGGCAATGCGTGGGCGTTGAGCCAACTCTCCGTTGCGAGGATCATGCCCGCGTAGGCGAAGCCGGTAATCAGGCGAAGCGGCATCCAGGCGATCGGCTCCACGAACGCCACATGGAGAAGGGCGGTCATCGAGGCAATGGCCGCGAAGCCGGCGAAGGTTCTGACATGTCCCACGGAGACGATGATCGGTGGCAACACGAGCGCGCCGATCGTGAAACCCGCGAAATAGAAGGACATCATCGCGCTGATCGCGCCGGTCGAGAACCCCTTATGGCCGGCTCTCACGATCAGGAGCGTGCTCAGCAGGCCATTGCCCAGCAGCAGAGCGGCGACGCTCAGCAGCAGCGCCGCCACCGGCGCGAGAACGAGGCCGCGCTTGCCCGCCGACCTCATGGTATCCATCGCCGGGCTCGTTCTCGGGCCTGACTTGAGGGTTGATACTCTGCCGCACTGATGAACTGGTCGAATGCTTCGCACCAGATGACGACCGTGTTGTAGTCACGGACATCGATGCCGGCAGGCACCTCGACGATGAAGCCGTTGAACGTCTTCACATCGCCCACGCGGACTGATCTGTCCTTGATTAGGAGAAAGGCCTCCTTCGTGTCGACGAAACGTGGTGCGAGGTAGAGCTTGTAGTCGGGACCAGGGGCGAGGCGCCCGATATGGGCGATACGGTCGCGCGAGACCCGGATCTCGCCTTCCCCCCAGTGAAGCAGGTCGCTGCCTTTGAGATCGCGGGCCAGACGCCCTGCGTAGAGCGTCTCGGCTGAGATGGTCCGCAAGGCCGCCGCGTCCGGGGCCTGGGGGGCGGTCAGGATCGGCAGCGTGTAGACACCGCCCGCGAAGCCCATGGCGAGCATCGCGAGATGGGTGGCAATCAGGATGACCCAGCGCCGCATCGGTTACACCAGCTCCAGTCCCTTCACGAGCTGATCGGCGTCGAGATGGAAGTCCGAGAATACGATGCGGCCGCCAGCGTCCATCACGGAGAACCAGGGCGTTCCCCGCGTGCGGTAGTCCTCCATGAAGGTGGGAAGCGTCGCGCCGGCAGGTGGCTCGTCCTGACCGAACGCGACAGGAAGCGCATACTTGAGCTGGTTCACGCGCAGCTTCTCGAAGGTGTTCTCATCCGCTCCTTCGAAGACGGTCTGGATCACCGCGAAGCCCACGCCCTTGGCGCTCAATGCACCATGCAACCTTTGTAGCGTCGGAAATCCATGCAAATGGCAGCCACGGCACCAGTGCTGGAAGGCGAAGAGGACTTTCGGGCCGGTGCCGAGATCCGACAGCTTGAGCGGCGCGATGCTTTCTCCATCCGCGCCAATCCATCTCTGCACCCGCAGCTCGGGGGCTTGTCGTTCGTCGACGCTCATCTGATCCTCCAATTCCGATGCAGAAGTCCGATGAGTGGTCGCGTGTGGCGATGGCACGCGAACCTCACCGCCTTGATCCCCTACAGGTTGTAGGATGCGAGTTCGCCGACCGATACCTCGTGGCCAGCCCCGCCGTTCTTCCGTCGGTGTGTCACCGCCGCCCCTCAATGACAAAGGCGCGATAGCGGGAACCGGCAAAACGGTGCGCAGCGATGGTTTGGTAGGCGGGGCTATGATACCAATCACGGGCGGCCTGCATCGTCGGGAACCGCAAAATTACGGCCCCTTCGACGGGCGGCCCCTCCAAATGCTCCATCGCGCCATAAGCGGCGAGAAAGGTTACGTCGTGGCCATCGAACGATGGGCCGACGCCTGCAGAATAGGTTGCGAGTTCTTCCGGATCGGTGGTTTCTTCGCGGGTGAAGACGACGAACGCTTCCATCTTAAAGTCTTTCATAAGGTCGCATCTGCAGGCCACCGCCGCTGGCGATGGCCTTAAAGTCGTCAGGCTGGCAGCTCGAACCCGATTTTCGTGAGTGCCTCGACGCACGCATCCTGATCCTGCTGATAGTTGCCTCCGGAGATGCCGATCCCGCCGATCAACTTCCCGTCTTCCAGGATCGGATAGCCTCCGCCGACAGCGACCATCCGGGGGCGATAGGCCAGCGGCGCCACTTTTGGATCGTTCGAAACATAGTCGTTCCAGACATGGGTGGGGTACCCAAACGAGGCGGAACTCCAAGCCTTGTCGATGGCAACATCGACGGTGAGAAACGGCGCGTCATCAGTGCGCTCGAACGCGCGCAGGTTACCGGTGGCGTCGACGACGGCGACCGCAGCCGGGATGCCGATTGTACGTGCCGCGGCGATCGCCGCGTCGATGAGGGCGACGGCGGTTTCGCGGTTGATCGAGGCGGTGGCAATGGATTTCGTCATGAAATTTCCTTCGCCGTGGCGTAATCCGTCCGGCGTTCTTGAGGTTAGAAAAGACGTTCGGCGGTGGCAGTCATCAGAAGCCTTCGAGGACAATCTTGCCTCTTGCCGCGCCACTTTCGATCAGTGCGTGCACCGTCTTCAGATTGGCGGCATTAATTGGCGACAATTTTTCGGTTAGCGTCGTGCGAATTTTGCCGTCGTCCACCAGCACCGCCAGCGAATTGAGGATCTTGCCCTGCTCATCCATGTCGGGCGTGCCGTAGAGCGACCGTGTGAACATCAGCTCGTGGTGGATCGACACTGCCTTGCGCTTGAACAGCATGACGTCGAGCGCCTTGGGATCGTCGATGAATCCGAACCGTCCTTGCGGGGCGATCAGTTCGGCGATGTCGGATGCATGCTGCTCGGTATGCGTGGTCGAGAACACGAAAGCGGGAGCGCCGATGTTGAGCTCGGCAATCTGTGGCGCGAGCGGCCGAGAGTGGTCGATGACATGATGAGCCCCAAGCCCTTTAACCCACTCCTGGGTTTCCGGCCGAGAGGCGGTGGAGATGACGATGAGATCCGTGCGCTGTCGAGCGATCTGGATGGCGATCGACCCGACCCCACCCGCACCACCGATGATGAGGATCGCCGCCGCCCCGGGAACGGGCTTCGTCACGTCCAGGCGATCGAACATGGCTTCCCAGGCCGTCAACGTCGTGAGTGGCAGCGCCGCCGCTTCCGCCCAGTCGAGCGACGCGGGTTTACGACCGACGATCCGGGCGTCGACGAGATGGAACTCCGCATTGGTGCCAGGCCTTATGAGCGATCCGGCATAATAGACCTCGTCGCCTACCGCGAACTGCGTCACGTCGGGGCCGACCTCTTGCACGATCCCGGCCGCATCCCATCCCAGCACTTTCCAATCGCCATCAGCGGGCGGCGTGCTGCTGCGGATTTTGTAGTCGACCGGGTTGACCGAGACAGCCTTCACCTCAACCAGGATATCGCCTCCTTCAGCGACAGGCCGAGGCAGATCAATGTCGACCAGAGAGGCGTCCTCGGCGATGGGTCCCGGAACCTTGTAACCAACGGCTTTCATCGGTGTCTCCAGCTTGCTGTATCCTGAAGTCTTATCGATCAGATCGAAATTTCTTCCGAAATATACTCAGGATTTAAAGATTTCGCGTGTCAGACTATGAAGGTATGCGCGCAACATATCCAATAGCGGTACGACATAGTTTCCATACCTCGGAGCCGGATTCAGAAGTTTATCGAAAATAGCGGTTTATTGCTGTTCGGCGGGTGAGCATCCGGATGGAGGCGATAAGCGCCCAAGCGGTTGAGGAGTCGACCTCTCAGCGGTCGCGTTGGCAGGGGCGATCTCGCCCGCCGGTCTCACACCAACGTTGGCAAGCGACGGCGTCCGCTCGAAATCCGCTGACGGGGATACGCCTGCAATGCCGATTCGAAGCTATCGAAACTATAGCTACAGGGTATTGGGAAATCATACTGGACTGACGCTATAGTCTTCACGCATAACCACGACTCAAAATGGTCCAACACTTTTCTCTACGCTAATAGGGGAGCCCGCAGAATTCGGAAAAAATCGTACGCTAAGGTTTTCCGGGCATCCGTAAGGGCCGAAACTTCCCGTCT
>NZ_JAPCJD010000110.1:0-10813 GCF_027707845.1 Aeromonas sp. QDB14
GGGCGGTGAAGATATCAAAGACCCGTTTTCCGGTAAATCGCAATGCGGCTCCGCTTAAGTGAACAGCATTGCGCCATAGGGGCGGGCTCAAGGAGGTGGGCTGGCGCTGATCAGGGGGCGCGATAGAAGCGATTGAGCTCGTTCATCACCTGGAGCAGGGTGCCCATGTCCGGGGTGCCGTGCTTGATGGGGCGATAGGTGTCGCGGTCCAGCAGCTCGAAGTCCCCCTGCTTGTTGAACTGGGTGATGGTGTTGCCCTGATAGATGGCGAAGTCATTCTGATCCCCCGCCAGCAGCCAGGTGCGTGTACTGGCTTCGAACAGGTTGCTCCCCGTGCTGTAGTCACGATAGGGGTTGCGTACACCCAGCATGTTCTTCATCAGGGTCGGTACCAGATCCAGGTGGCTGCTCGCCTGCGCCTGGGGCGCAGGTTCGGCACCAGGCCAGGCCAGCACCAGGGGGACCTGCACCTGATAGGTCGAGTAATTGCTGCCATAGCCCCAGCTGTTGCTCTGGGTCTCGTTGAACTCCTGACCGTGGTTGGAGGTGATCACGACGATGGTCTGATCATCAAGCCCCTGCAATTGCAGTTGGGTCAGCATCTGCTCCAGCAGTTGATCGGTATAGAAGACCGCGTTCTTGTAGCGGTTCTCCAGCTTCTGCAGGTTCTCGGGCCGATAGGCAGTGGCCGGGTTGAAGCGGGTCAACTCGGGCTGGAAGGGGCCCTTGATGCTGGCGGGCACCTGATAATCCCCCGGGCTAGAGAGATAGACCAGAGAGAACCAGGGTCTGTCCGCGGTGCGCGTGCCAAGCCACTGCTGCCAGTCGTCGATGAGCCTGCGGTCATCGGTCTGGCGGGAGACGAAGACCTGTTTGCGCAGACCCGCAAGCAGACTCTGGCGATACTGCTTGGCATCTTCCAGTGCACCGAACAGGCCGAACTGGTAGTCCTGACGCAGCATCTCGTCGAACAGCACAGGGGGGAGCTTGTCGGCCCGGATGTCCCCGTAATAGTGGCCGGGCAGCCCGTAGAAGAGGCTGAACATCCCCATGGCTTCATCATTGCCACCACTCATGTGCTGGCGGAAATTGAAGTGGTTGTCCGCGTAGCGTTGCAGATTGGGCATGTTGATGTTGTTGAGCATGTCGGCTCGCAGGGAGTCGACCACCACCACCAGCAGGTTCTTGTGATCGCTGGGTGCGCTCACGCTGAGGGGGCGCAAGGGATAGAGCAGACGGTGCTCAGCGCTTCCCTGATCTTCGGCCTTCTTCTCATACTGCTCGAGGTCGAGCCAGCCATGCTTGGCCAGGAAGCTCCTGGCGGTCATGGGGTAGGAGAGGGGGAAGTTGGCCCGCTGCATGGTGATGGGTTGATACAGGGTCGCATCCGCCCAGCTGTTGACCAGATGGGTCAGGATGAAGCAGACCAGCAGGGCCAGCCCCACCTGATTGCCGTACTGGCGGCGTTTGCGCTTGTTGATCTTGCGCCACACATAGGCCGACAGCAGCAGTTGCAGCAGGAAGATGGCGGGCACCGCCACGAAGATGATGCTCCAGATAGAGCCCTCTTCGGTCTGCGCCTGATCCAGCAGCAGTTGCCACACCTGGCCATTCAAGTGGAACTTGAACAGCTGGAACACCTGGGTGTCGATAAGCAGCAGCACCAGCGCCAGGGTGGCGATGATGGATGAAATGAAGCGCAGCGGCTTCTCCCTGGGCAGGATGAAGCTCAAGGGGAAGATGGTCAGCAGATAGGTGACGAAGCTCAGGAACGAGAAATGACCTATCCAGCTGATGACGAGATAGGTCACGCCGAGCGTAGTCGACGGCCAGCTGATGGCGCCCAGGTAACGGGTCGAGATCAGCATGGCCAGGATGATGTTGAAGAAGGAGAACCAATGCCCCCAGGTGATCAGGCGAGAGACATTATCGCGATAGGGGTTGCCGGTTTCGACCATAATGATCCATCTGCTTGAAAAACATCAAAGAATGCGAAGAAACTCAGTGCGCATCGTGGCGATGGCCCACCGAGGCGGTGAGTGCCTGGATGAACTTCTCGGTGATTGCCTGGCGCTGGGCCGGGGCCATGCCGTTGATGATGTTGGTGGTCAGGTTGCCAAGGACCATCAGACTGAGATCCACCGGTGCCTTGTGTTTCTCCAGGGCGGTGATCAGGTCGTTCATCAGGGCGTCAAACTGCTCGTTATTGTACTTTGATACGATGGGCATAATCTTGGGTTCACCTCGGTTCAAAGCGCCTTATAATACTTCACCCTTTCGGCTAACACTATGGCTTTGTGACATGAGTCTCGATATCGACAAGATCATTCTTCACTCCCTGCGGGCTGGCAACGATGGCCAGCCCCACGCCGATACCCGCAGCCAGACCCTGCCTGCCGACGAGGCGGTACAAGGGCTGATGGCGGAGCTGCATCGCATCTACAACGGCAAGGGGGGAAAGGGCTTTGGCTTCTTCGCCGATCCCGAGGCCGCCGTCGCCGAGCTGGCGGAGGGGGAAGACGCCCCCAAGCAGCCTTCCCCCGCCTTTCGCATCGCCCTGGAGCAGCTGCTGGCGGAGCAGACCGAGTTCGTCCCCTTTTCCGTCAACCTGACCCAGATGCTGGTCAAGCAGCTGGTGGAGCATGCCCTGGACGAGCAGGGGGTGTTGCTGATTGCCAAGTACAACTATGTGGGGGTGGATTACCTGATGATCGCCCTGCTGGAAGGCAAGGAGAGCGTCACCGTGAGCGAGGCGCTGGAGCTGCGCCACATCCAGTACCTGGATATCGGCAAACTCAATCTGGTGGCCCGCATCGATCTCACCGAGTGGAAAACCCAAGGGGATTCGCGTCGTTATATCACCTTCAGCAAGGGCCGGGTCGGTCGCAAGCTGGGGGATTTCTTCATGGATCTGCTGGGGGCCCGGGAGGGCATGGATGCCAAGATCCAGAACAAGGGGTTGCTGCAGGCGGTGGACGATTACTGCGACAGCCGCCAGCTCGAACCGGCCGAGCGCAATGACTACAAGAAGCAGGTCTTCAAATATTGCACCGAGCAGGCCAGCGCCGGCGAGGAGATCGAGATCAAGGAGCTGTCGGCGGAATTGCCCGGTGATGGGGACCTCGATTTTTACAGCTTCATCGGTCAGGAGTACGAGCTGGAGGAGCGCTTCCCGGCGGACCGTTCCACCCTGCGGGGCTTGACCAAGTTTGTGGGCTCCGGTGGCGGCCTGACTCTGAGCTTCGAGCAGAAGTTGCTCAACAGCCGGGTCTTTTACGATCCCCAGACCGACACCCTGACCATCAGGGGAGTCCCGCCCAATCTCAAGGATCAATTGCTGCGCCAGTCGTAATGTGATCCAGCCGTCATTTTTTGCAAAAAGGCACCGGAGTCCGCTCCGGTGCCTTTTTATTTAAGGGGGTGATGTAGATGGAAACCACCTCCGTACTTTTGTTAACACATTGAACAAAATATCGGGAATGAAAGGGTTTTCAGTGGGGTGAAATCCCTTTCAATGACGTAAATTGATTTCCTTTCTGTAATTTAATTTCCATATCTTGGCAAAAATATGGGGATATCCCTTCCTAAGTCGCTGAAATAAGAAAATGTTTTCATAACTTTCTGGAAGAAAATACGTAATTGCATTTCAAAAATGCGAGGCGTGTCATGTGAGGCATTGACTGCTTGGGATAATATGCATCTGCACACAATGCTCTTACAGCGCGGAACTAATACAAGGAAAGGCTCATGAAAAAGAAATTGCTGTCATCCCTGATCGGTCTGGCTACCCTGGGCGTGGCCTGCTCTGCCACTGCTGCCATTGATGAAGGTCAGCTGACCATCTGGATCAACGGTGACAAGGGCTACAACGGCCTGGCCGAAGTCGGCAAGAAGTTTGAAGCCGAAACCGGCATCAAGGTCACCGTCGCCCACCCGGATCAGGTTGAAGTCAAATTCCAGCAAGCCGCCGCCACCGGCAACGGCCCGGACATCTTCTTCTGGGCTCACGACCGTTACGGTGAGTGGGTCAAGTCCGGTCTGCTGGTTCCCGTGACCCCGAATACCGCCACCAAGGCCAAGTTCGAGCAATTCGCCTGGGATGCCATGACCGTCGATGGCAAGACCTATGGCTACCCGGTCGCGGTAGAAGCCGTCAGCCTGATTTACAACAAGGATCTGTTGCCCAACCCGCCGAAGACCTTCGAAGAGATCGCCAAGATCGACGAAGACCTGAAGAAAAATGGCAAGCGCGCCATCATGTGGGCCTATGACACCCCCTACTTCAGCTACCCCCTGGTGGCTGCCAACGGTGGTTACGCCTTCAAGAAGACCGCCACCGGCTATGACGTCAAAGACACCGGCGTGAACAACGCAGGTGCCAAGGCCGGCGTCGGCTACATCTCCGAGATGATCAAATCCGGTCACCTGGAGAAGGGCATTGACTACGGTGTGATGGACGCCAAGTTCAACAAGGGCGAAGTGGCCATGATGATCAACGGTCCCTGGGCCTGGAGCAACCTGGACAAGAGCGGCATCAAGTATGGCGTAGCCCAGCTGCCGACCCTGAAAGGCAAGCCCGCCAAGGCCTTCGTTGGCGTACTGGGTGCCACCATCAACGCCGCCAGCCCGAACAAGGATCTGGCCATCGAGTTCCTCGAGAACTACCTGCTGACCGATGCCGGTCTGGCGCCGATGAACGCCGACAAGCCGCTGGGTGCCGTGGCCCTGAAGTCCTTCCAGAAGACCCTGGAAGCCGACCCCAACATCAAGGCCACCATGCTGAACGCCCAGAACGGCGAACCGATGCCGTCCGTGCCCGAGATGAGCCGTTTCTGGTCCTCCTTCGAAACCGCCCTCAAGAACGTCACCTCTGGCCGTCAGGGTGTTGACGAAGCCCTGGATACCGCTGCCAAGCGTATCGTCCAGTAAGCATGCACTACCCGGGAGGCCTTCGGGCCTCCCACTCTCTCAATCTCTCTTGGCGCAATAAAGGTTAATTGGCATGGAAGTAGTACCTTCTATCGAATCCTATGCCGGTCCGAAGAAAGACAAGTACGTCTGGCTGAAATGGACCATGGCGGCACTGATCGCAGTGCTTAATGGTTATGCGGCCGTGATGATGTATGCCAGCGGCGAGTGGGTATTTGCCCTGCTCGATCTGGTGGTCGTCTCCGTCGGTCTCTATGTCTTCATGAACAAGAAGACCTATGCCCACCGTTATATTTTCCCCGGTGTGGCAGGCATGGTTGTTTTTATCATCTTCCCTCTTGCCTACACGATCGGCATCGCCTTCACCAACTATTCGGGATCCAACTTGCTCTCCCTTGAGCAGGCACGGGATTACCATCTGAAAAAAACCTACAAGGTGACCGGCGGTGAATTCGATTTCACCCTCCTGGGTGGTGAGAACAATCAGTTTCAGCTGCTGCTGAAACAGGACGACCAATCCTTTATCAGTCAACCCCTTACCTTGCTGAACAACAAGGCGCTTACCCTGGCCGTCCGTGAAGGACGGGTCCGTGACGAGCCCCAGGTTGTTCAGTTGCAACCCCTGGCCGGGGAGGCGACCGACAAGGCGGCACCCATTCGTGCCATCGTCGATCACCGCACCCACCTGAGTGCCCTGGATGTGGTACTGCCCGAAGGCAATATCCATCTGACCCTGAGCAGCCTGCGCAAGTTCGCCGCCCAGAAACAGCTCTATACCCAGCTGGTCGACGGCGCCGTGCTCAAGTCCGGCGTCATGATCAAGGACAGCAACCTGCTGCGTGACAACCAGAGCGGCGAGCTGATGCAGCCCAACGGTGACACCGGCTTCTACCAGTACATCGATGCGGAAGGTCACTTCGTCGGCAAGGGCATTGCCCCCGGTTTCGTGGTGAGCGTGGGTTGGAAAAACTTCATGCGCATCATGACGGACCCGGGTATCCAGAGTCCCTTCATGCAGATCTTCGTCTGGACCGTGATCTTCTCCGCCTGTTCGGTGGCGTTCACCCTGGCGATTGGCATGGTGTTGGCGTGTCTGGTGCAGTGGGAGCAGCTCAGGGGGCGTGGTTTCTACCGGGTCATGCTGATCCTGCCCTATGCGATACCGGCGTTCATCTCCATCCTGGTGTTCAAGGGCTTGTTCAACCAGAACTTCGGTGAAATCAACCTGTTCCTGGAAGCGGCCTTCGGCATCAAGCCGGACTGGTACACCAATCCCTTCCTGGCCAAGGTGATGATCCTCATCGTCAACACCTGGCTCGGTTACCCCTACATGATGATCCTCTGCATGGGCCTGCTCAAGGCGATTCCGGAAGATCTCTACGAGGCGTCTGCCATGGACGGGGCGGGGCCGGTACAGAACTTCTTCAAGATCACCGTACCGCTCTTGATGAAGCCGCTGACACCGCTGTTGATTGCATCCTTTGCCTTCAACTTCAACAACTTCGTACTTATCCAGTTGTTGACGAACGGGGCGCCGGACATCATCGGGGCCACCACGCCGGCCGGGACCACCGACTTGCTGGTGAGCTACACCTACCGGATCGCGTTCCAGGGCTCGGGTGGTCAGGACTACGGTCTGGCCAGTGCCATCGCCACCGCCATCTTCCTCATCGTGGGTGCGCTGGCCTTGCTCAACCTGAAATTGTCCAAAGCCGACAAGCAACTGTAAGGAGGCTTCAACATGGCAATCGTACAACCCAAATCAGTCAAATACCGGGTGTGGGCAACCCACCTGGTGATGTGGGGCTTCCTGGCACTGATCATCTTCCCGCTGATCATGGTCATCGCCATCTCGTTCCGTAACGGCAACTTCTCGGTGGGGGAGATCATCCCCACCAATCCGACCCTGGATCACTGGAAGCTGGCGCTCGGAATGTCCATCACCAACGCCGATGGCAGCATCACGCCGCCGCCGTTCCCGGTGCTGACCTGGCTGTGGAACTCCATCAAGGTGGCGGGCATCACCGCCCTGATGATAGTGGTGCTCTCCACCACCTGTGCCTACGCCTTCGCCCGTCTGCGGTTCCGTGGCAAGTCCACCATCCTGCAGGGCATGCTGATCTTCCAGATGTTCCCGGCGGTGCTGGCACTGGTGGCCATCTACGCGCTCTTCAACAAGATCGGTGACTACATCCCCTGGCTGGGTCTCAACACCCACGGCGGCCTGATCCTGGCCTACATGGGGGGCATTGCCCTGCACGTCTGGACCATCAAGGGCTACTTCGAGACCATCGACTCTTCCCTGGAGGAGGCGGCGGCCATCGATGGCGCTACTCCGTGGCAGGCGTTCCGCCTGATCCTGCTGCCCCTGTCGGTGCCCATTCTGGCGGTGGTGTTCATCCTGGCCTTCATCGGCTCCATCACCGAGGTGCCCATGGCCTCCATCCTGTTGCAGGATGTGAACAATCTGACCCTGGCGGTCGGGGCCCAGCAGTACCTCTATCCGCAGAACTACCTGTGGGGTGACTTCGCCGCAGCCGCCGTGCTGTCAGGCTTCCCCATCACGGTCGTCTTCCTGCTCGCCCAGCGCTGGCTGGTGGGCGGTCTGACCGCAGGCGGCGTGAAAGGTTAACGGTTCATGGCCGGGGGAGCTGGCTCCCCCCGTCATCACGATTTGCAAAGATTCAAGAGCGGAGCTCGACATGGCTGAAGTAGTACTCAACAACGTTCGCAAAAATTACGACCCGGCTGTCCACAAGGACACCCTGCGCAGCATCAACCTCGACATCAAGGAAGGGGAGTTCATCGTCTTCGTCGGCCCGTCCGGCTGCGGCAAGTCCACCCTGCTTCGGATGATCGCGGGTCTGGAAGACATCACCAGCGGCGAGCTGACCATCGGCGGGCGCTACATGAACGACGTGCCGCCGGTGGAGCGCAACGTGGGCATGGTGTTCCAGTCCTACGCCCTCTACCCGCACATGAACATCTACGAGAACATGGCTTTTGGCCTCAAGCTCAAGAAGATGGACAAGGAGAACATCCACAAGCGGGTGATGCGCGCCGCCGGGATCCTGGGTCTCGAGCCTTTGCTGGACAGAAAGCCCAAGGCCCTTTCTGGCGGTCAGCGTCAGCGGGTGGCCATCGGCCGCTCCATCGTGCAGCAGCCGCAGGTGTTCCTGTTTGACGAACCGCTGTCGAACCTCGACGCCGCCTTGCGGGTCAAGATGCGTATCGAGATCGCCAAGCTGCACAAGGAGCTCAACTCCACCATCATCTACGTGACCCACGACCAGGTGGAGGCCATGACGCTGGCCAACCGCATCGTGGTGCTGAGCCCGCTCAAGGGCGAGGCGGCCACCAACCTGGAGCAGTTCGGCACCCCCCTCGAGCTCTACCACAACCCGGACAACAAGTTCGTGGCGGGCTTCATCGGCTCCCCCAAGATGAACTTCCTGGCGGGCGAGCTGGTGGAGATCGGCGAGCAGGAGTGCGTGGTCAAGCTCACCTCCGGCGATACCGTGCGTGCCCGGGTGGATGCCCGTCGCGGCGCGGTGGGTGACAAGGTGGAGCTGGGCATTCGCCCCGAGCACCTGGTGCCGCTGGGTCATGCCCATGCCGACAGCCGCGTGAGCGGCGTGGTGCAGGTAGCCGAACACCTGGGGGCAGAATCCTTCGTCTACATGGACGTGGATGGTCACGACTTCACCGTCAAGGCGAGCTCCGACATCGACGTGGCCACCGGCCAGGAGTACAGCGTCGGCATCCCGGCCGAAGCCTGCTACCTGTTCGATGCCAAAGAACAGGCGTTCCCGCGCACGGCCAAATATATCCGCGCCTGAGAGGGCGAGAGTGCCAGGTTTTCCTTTCTATACGTTCAATGCCTTTTGCCGGTCGCAAGACCGGCTTTTTATTGCCCGTCATCCGAAGCCCGGGTTCCGGCCAGCGGGTGCGGCTGGCCGGGGCCCGTCACTGCCCGTGCTTGTCTGACTCGAGGGCGGCGGTGACGTCCGGCACGAAGTGCTGGCTGGTGAGCGGCGGGCGCTCATAGCCTTCGGTCTTGATGGGGGGCAGGGTGATGGGCTCGTAGTGGATCGCCTCGTAGGGCACCTTGCCAAGGAGGTGGGAGATGCAGTTGAGGCGGGCGCGGCGTTTGTCGTCGGCGTCCACCACGAACCAGGGGCAATCCTCGGTATCCGTGTAGGTGAACATGTCATCCTTGGCGCGGGAATACTCCACCCAGCGGGAGCGGGACTGCAGATCCATGGGGCTGAACTTCCAGCGTTTGATGGGGGTGTTGATGCGCTCCTTGAAGCGTTTCTCCTGCTCTTCGTCGCTGACCGAGAACCAGTATTTGATGAGGGTGATGCCGGAGCGGATCAACATCCGCTCGAATTCGGGGCAGGCACGCAGGAATTCGCGATACTCGTCGTCGCTGCAAAAGCCCATCACCCGTTCGACCCCGGCCCGGTTGTACCAGGAGCGATCAAACAGCACCATCTCGCCCGCCGAGGGCAGGTGCGCCACGTAGCGCTGGAAGTACCACTGGGTACGCTCCCGATCCGAGGGGGCGGGCAGGGCGGTGACCCGGCAGACCCGGGGGTTGAGGGGTTCGGTGATCGCCTTGATGACGCCCCCCTTGCCCGCGGCGTCGCGCCCCTCGAACAGCACCACCACTTTGAGCCCCTCCTGCTTGACCCACTCCTGCAACTTGACCAGCTCCTCCTGCAGGTGGGCGAGGTGATGTTCGTAGGTCTTCTTGTCCAGACGGGGGCGTTTCTTGCTCTTTTCCTTGGCCATCATCCTCTCCTTGGTGACTCCTCGTTGTGAGTCTCTCCAGCTTGCACCAGGCGGGCACCCCTGCCAAGGGTGGCGTGTTACACTGCCGCCTCATCAGCCGCTGGCAACAGAAAAACAGGAAAGCCAGTTTCATCGCCGCTGGCAACAGGAGAAAACATGAAGCAGTTTATGGAGATAGCGGGCCGCCGCATGGCCTATCTGGACGAGGGGCAGGGTCCGGCACTGCTCTTTGGCCACAGCTACCTGTGGGACAGTGCCATGTGGGCACCGCAAATCGAGGCCCTCAAGGGGCAGTATCGCTGCATCGTGCCCGAGCTTTGGGGTCACGGGGATTCCGATGTGCTGCCCGAGGGGCCCTGCACCCTGGCGACCCTGGCCCGGGATCACCTGGCGCTGCTCGATGCCCTTGGCATCGACGAGTGCGTGCTGGTGGGGCTCTCCATCGGTGGCATGTGGGGCGTGGAGCTGGCGCGCATGGCGCCTGCTCGCCTCAAGGGCCTGGTGCTGATGGACAGCTTCGTCGGCCTTGAACCCCAGATCACCTGCGAGCGCTATCTCGGCATGCTGGCGATGATCGAGCAGGTCGGCGCCGTTCCTGCGCCCATCGCCGATCAGGTGGCGCCGCTCTTCTTCGCCCATCAACCGGACGCGGCCCTGATGGCCGGTTTCAAGGCCCGGCTGGCCCAATGGCCCGCCGACAAGGTGGCGAGCCTGGTGGCGGTGGGGCGCAGCTTCGTGACCCGGGAGGATCGCATCGACTGGCTCGAAGAGATGAGGCTGCCCGCACTGGTGATGACGGGGTGCGAGGACAAGGCTCGCCCTGTGCTGGAGGGGTATCTGATGGCCGAGGTGCTGGGGTGCCCGTTCAGGGAGATCCCGGGGGCTGGTCACATCTCGACCTTGGAGAACCCCGCGTTCATCAACCAGGCGCTCGCCGAATTTCTCGCCGAAGTGGCAGGGTGACGCTGCGCCGGATAGCCGTAAAAAAGGAGCCATGGGCTCCTTTTTTGTGGTTCATCGCGGCTTTCCGGGGAAGGCCGCCTTGATTTTCAGAAAAAAGTATTCTGAGTCCCTAAATCCATATGCC
>NZ_JAPCJD010000111.1:0-10240 GCF_027707845.1 Aeromonas sp. QDB14
CCCGGCGGGTGAACCGGTTCTGCAGGTGGCTCCCGGCCCGCCGACGAGCCCAGGGCTCAGGGTGGCCACTGCCGGCGACCAGGCGGGTGAACCGGTGCTGCAGGTGGCCAATGCCGGTGGCCGTGCGGGTGATCCGGTGCTGCGGGTTGCCCCCGGGCCGGCGCCGGGATCCGGTGCCCTGGGTCGTCGACGAACTCGGGGCCCAAGGTGGCCAGCGGCGGCGGGTGGGGGGGTGATCTGGTGCGCGGTGGGCCCCGGGCCGCCGCGGGCTCGGGGCCCAGGGTGGCCACTGTCGGCGGCTGTGCGGGTGATCCGGTGGGGAGGTGGCCCCCGGGCGGTGGTCGGGACCTGGTGCCCCGGGTCGCCGATGAGCTCGGTGCCCAAGGTGGCAACTGCCGGCGGCCCGGCGGGTGAACCGGTTCTGCAGGTGGCTCCCGGCCCGCCGACGAGCCCAGGGCTCAGGGTGGCCACTGCCGGCGGCCAGGCGGGTGAACCGGTGCTGCAGGTGGCCAATGCCGGTGGCCGTGCGGGTGATCCGGTGGGGAGGTGGCCCCCGGGCGGGGGTCGGGACCTGGTGCCCCGGGTCGCCGATGAGCTCGGTGCCCAAGGTGGCCACTGCCGGCGGCCCGGCGGGTGAACCGGTTCTGCAGGTGGCTCCCGGCCCGCCGACGAGCCCAGGGCCCAGGGTGGCCACCGGTGGGTGGTCCGGTGCTGCAGGTTGTCCCCGGGCCGTCTCCGGGATCCGGCGCCCTGGGTCGTCGACGAGCTCGGGGCCCAGGGTGGGAGCGGGGAAAGGGATCCGGTGCTGCGTCCGGCAAGGTGTATCTGGCGGGCAGCCGGCCACCGCTGGCTGGTATGTGTTGCAGGAGGGGCCTGTCCCGCCTGGCTGTCGGGACCTAGAGCACCCATCACTGTGGGTGGTGCCTGCTGATGGGGTGCGGATTCAAGGTCTCGGCCTTGGCTGTTGGGTGGCGTTGTTACCCCTTGAGGCCTGCGTCCGATCCTGTCTCAGCCGTTCCTTTGTGCGAAGCTCAATACCATTGGCGGGGGTAGGGGGGAGTTCTGGGAAAAATGAAGGGAAATGAAATGGGTTACGTATGAGAGGCGCTATAGGAGAGTTGGATTACCTTGCGCAACGCTGAACGAAGGAGGGGGTTTACCTTGCCAAATGAAATGAAGCGCGTAATAGTATGTTAACATTTTCATGTGGTCAGGCATTGTAATGTAGCCAAACCACACATTTGGTTAGTTGTAATTTGAGTCCCGAACTGCCATGCTGTGATTGCTGCTGTGAAAAACCATCACCTCAGCTGACTATTAATTTCGCTTACGGAGGTGTGTCACAATGCCTAAAGACAAGCGGAGAAAAAAACATAACAACATGAAACCAGACAAACTCACGGCGGCTCAATTGGCTCGCCAGGCAATTGCTGCTGATAGCATCAAGCTTACCCTAGATCCGGTATTCCCGGCTGATGGGGATACTACGAACGCACTTGTACTGCGCTTACCGCTTTCTATGCGCTTTGCAACCTACACCTACGATGTAGAGTTTTTACTTGGTTCATACCTTCTTGGTAAAGCATTGGATGTTTGGAAAAGCATTCCTCGTGATGCTATTGGTGAAGCTCCGAAAATGTTCATCCCAATTAGCATGCAAATATTGGCTGATTATCGTTTCGTTGAAACCGTGACAAAGCATGTCGCACTGCTAGCACACAATAAACATTTTATTTTAATGGGAACCCCAGATTCACTAGGCATGTTTCCCGAACGTTTAGATACCAAAGGGCTTGCCGAAATATATGATGCAGTCGGCATTCAAGTTGGTATCGGTGATATTCAATCCAATCATTTTTATCCATCCCTCCTGCAGGAAGGAATCAGTTCAGTTCTCCCATCACACCGATTCGCTGTCGCGAACTCTGCTAAATTGATATTGAGCGAGATGAAGAACGCTGCTAAAACGGTAGGGATCCGTTATTACGAGCCAACACCTCGTCCATGGGAGATGACACTTCCTGAAAGTGCAGCCGATTTCGGTGCCTTTTGCGCCTGAGAGTGCAGATCTACATCGTGAGAGATGACGATTCGAGGCGTTTTGGGAAATGGGTAGCTCAAGGCGCTAGATTTCAAAGAGAGTGGGCTTTTTTGACGATTCATCAATCGCATTCAAGTTCGTATTAAGCCACTTTCCTTTTGGAATGCCACTGACACGCCAACACGAAAAAGCCTCCCGCCAATACCCCGAGTGAAGTGACAGAAAATACATCGCTCCCAAATGCCGCCAACATAAGACAATTGTTGGTCATTGCCATTGCAATTCCGAACCCAATCGCTGCTCGGCGGCGAATAACCAACAGCGATGCCAGGCGGGCACGGGCACCTGTGTCGTATGGGTACTGGAATAATTGCCAACTTAAGCCCTGGTAGTTCGCTGATACCCCGCCATACAGGCACCCTAGTCCTATGGCCATGATCAGCGCTGTGAGTGCATAATAACCAGCTGCGAAATCTGCTCCAGACCCAAACCGCAGTGCGCAACCGGCCGCAACCGTGGACCCCAGAAAGGCCAGCGCGACAAATCGGTGGTCAACCCCCAAAAACAAGCTCCTCACACATCCTCCTTCTTCTTTGTTTTCCAGCTCATCAACCATATCGTGACTGGTAGCATATGGCCATGGATTCATTCACATCGCATGTAATGTCGCAATGTAGCAATGATTACAACGACAAGTGCAATCCTACCCCCAGCAGAAATCTAACGCAATAGAATATACATTTCATTGCGTTATGTATTTTTAGTGGGTTATCTTGACGGCTGGTATAGATTGTGAATCGGATTTTAGCGCCGCTTACCTCCATGCACGCTTCTGGTTGTTGTGTAATGTCGTATGTAGGGACATACTACACACTACAAAGTTAATATTTTTGAGCGATCATCATTGGGAGGGGATATGAAAACGAAGGTAGCCTTGCAGCGAGACGATATCTGGAATGCCATTGAGGAGGTTGCCTCTACTGGCCATGCGCCAACATACAAGCTCATTATTCAAAGGCTAGGCCGTGGCTCTAACTCCCAGGTCGGCCCGGTGTTGAGGGAATGGCAAAGCGCAAATCGCCCTGCCCCGAGCAGCACTAATGTGCCTTCGTCGGTATCGGCCGCCGGCATGGAACTCATCGAGCAGGTGTGGCGCATTGCGGCAGAATGCTCACAAATGGACCTACTTGCCGAGCGGCGTCGAATGGATGATCAGGCCAAGATGAATGAATCAGCAATCGAGGCAATCGAGGCAGAGAATGTTGTGTTGGTGGAACAACTCGAACGGCAGCAGGCACTTAATGACCAGATGAATGCGCAGGCTCAGGAGCTTCAAAATCGGCATGCCGAAGTTTCAGAAGCCCTAAGTTCTTCCAAGTTGGAAGTGGCTAGACTAACCTCTGCGCTCGAAATGGCATCAGATAATTTGCAGGACGCCAGGATTCTTGTCGATGACACTCAAGCAATAGCCCAGAATGAAAAAGAAAAATCGACAGCGTTTCAGCTCGAAGCCACCCGTTTACAATCAGCCCTCGATATGTCGACTGCGCAACGCGTTGAATTACAGAGTCAGCTTGCTGAATCCCATTCCACCGTAGGTCAACTTCAATCTGAAAATTCCTCGTCAAAGGCGGAATTGCTCCAGGCCAAAGATCAATTACTTGCCCAAGCAAGTCAGCTTGACGCCACACAAGAAGCATTGCGTTCATGCCAGCGGAATAGCATTGAGCTAGAGCATAAGGCTCTCATGTTTCAGAACCAATTGACCGACATGGATACAGTAAAGAACGAATGCGAAACCCTGCGTCAGCAGTTGCAAAATGCTGGGCTTGCAGAGCAACAGTTAGTTATGAAAGTACATAAACTTGAATATGATATTGTTCAGCTTTCAGAACAAATTCTTGCTGCCAACAACAATGCCACGGTCGCACAGGATGAACTAAAAGCGGCAAGAGTTGTAATTATTCAGCAGGAAGCAAAACTGCAGACTATGAACGAAATGCTACGCATGTTAGGGGGGAAGGTTAGTTGAATAAATTCAAGGGTGAATTAATTCCCGCGGACAGCAGGGAGTCTACCATGCAGAGGCAGTCAACAACTCTCGCTCGGTACGGTGATAACACACTTGCTGGCAGAATTGACCAATTTCCTGATTCACCATATACAGGATACCTCGCTACACTATCTTCTGGCAGCCGTTCGACGGCGAAATCAACATTAGGTAAAATAAGCCAGCTATTGTATAGCTCAGAACCTGAAGTTGCTCCGTGGCATCTTATGACGTCCAATCATTACCAGATAACAATGCGTTATCTCGAACAACAAGGGTTAGCCCCAAAGACGATACATCGACATATGAGCATGATTCGCTCAGTATTAAAAACTGCAAAATTGCTACGGATGATCCCGGATGAAAATCAAGGCGAATATGATGCTATCATGGCGTCAAAGAACATCAAGGGTTCGCAAGGGCGTGGCGAAATTCGCCCCCACAGGAGCTTAACTGACGAAGAAATATCGTGTTTATTCAGTATGTTGGGGGCAGATCAAAGCCCAAAAGGACTTCGTGATATGGCAATGCTGTCTGTTATGAGGGGGTGTGGATTACGGCGGATGGAAGTTGTTGGCCTACAGATTGAACATATTCGGTGGGCTGGTGCTATTGATGGGGAATTGCTGGTATACAAAGGTAAAGGGAATAAGCCAAGAACACTGCCCATGCCTAGAGGGCTGCGTGAAATATTTGGAAATTGGACAGAGGTCAGAGGTGATGACCTTGGGCCATTATTCTGCTCAATCAATAGAGGTGGTAAAGCGGTACGATATACAGAGAATGATGTAATTAGGAAGCGGATTCCGACTCACATGCTTGGGCAATTGAGACCTCTCGACCGTTCAAGCGTAAACCGTATGATGGAGCAAAGGCTGATCTTGGCTGGTATTGAGAGAGCCACGCCACATGACCTAAGGTATACCTTCGCACAAAAAAATCTAAAACGTAGTGACATTCAAACAGTGTCAGATTTGATGGGGCACTCAAACATATCAACCACCTCGATTTACACTGAAACGAGTAGGGATGAAATGCGAGCTGTTATTGCAGAGGAAGATGTATTTAGCCGCTATTCCGAGGGGGGGGATAATTAACCAAGAATTATAAACCGCCTCAATGTTCATGGCGCCAATGAGTGGTAATTGGCGCCAAGTAATAATCGGATCAAAACTGAGTTCTTTGGATGAGCGGCATTATGAGATTGCTTGCAAACCCCGGGGGGGCATTTTTCGCAATGGCATCAATGACCAGGGTAGACAACCAAAATGAATCACTTCCGTTGAGGGTTATCGAGCGGCGATGACCTGCAAAATGTATCACCAATTGTATCCCTGCCCCATTGTTTGAAAAGTCGTAACTATGGTTTTTCCCTTCTCCATGAAATGTGCCTGTGCAAGTCTTCTTAATGCCAGTTAGGACGGACGCAACTGCATGCAGCTCCTTGAATGAAATGTTAATCCCCCACTTATTCTCCCAGTGCGCATTGCTTCCGGACATGGGGGCCAACTCAAGTCGCACAGTTAGATAACCGGCCTGAGCCTTCACTGCCTGGAAGGTGGCGGCCATTGATAGATCCTGCCGGTAAACCTTGAATGTTTTGCCGAATTCTTGCGTCATAACCCACTCATTTTCATATGTTTTCTGGCATTCTACAGGCTATCTACAGGGATGCAAAAACCCCCCTGTCTTTTGACACCCGATTATCGGAAGTGCTTTGAGCTATGCTGCCGAGGGAAAAATTGATAGACAGACACTATGGCAACAGATACACAAACTGCCCCTTCATTGGGCGAAATCATGATCATGTACGCGAGCATTCTTCCATCCCGCTGCCAGATCGAATTGGAGTCAACAGAGATCATTATTGACTCTAGATCCCCTTCTGTATTGACATGGCTTCAGCAGTGCAGGGATCAAGGCATTGACTTAGCTTCAAATCATACTGAGGCTATCATGATGTGGCTGAGCAGAGCTGAAGCACCACGGTTTGATGAGGTCGAAACATTGTGGGGTTTTGAGCCTGTTGTCATGAATGGCAGTTAATATCGGCATGCATGATACGTAGAGTCAGATTTCCAACTGTGTTCACCAATTCGGCTTTCTATTCGACTCCTCTTGCTGCTTTCCGTGCACAAGAGTAATCTGGCCGCAGTCCTCGGAGCCTGTGAGGGGATCGGCCCATCGGCCTGGCCCCAATTTTCAATTCCCGGACCTCACCTTGCCGGCAGTTCCTTTTCGCAATCTATCATTCAAGCCCTCGTTGGCTGATTCTGCATGTCTGTTCACCGATGTTTCTCCGGCGTCAGCGCACATGCAGAAACAGCCTAAGGCTGTCTCATGGCACTAGGTCTGCAATGTGCCACTTGCGACCAACACAAACCCGGGCAATCCGTCCAGGCTTATCAGCAAAGATACAGGCGGTGAAATCCACCGGCTGAGCAAAAATAATGGAGTTCGATATGCACCAATATAATGAAAAATCAGGAGCGTTCTATGAATAACAGTGGTGGTTTTGTGGTTGTCATCGCAATCGCGGTGCTTCTTGCTTTATTATGGCTTTCCAAAACAATTGGCGTGCCGCTTGATACTGTCGTTGATGCAGGCCGCAATCTCATCCCCGTCATCATTGTAGGCGTTATTACGGTGGCTTTGGGGTATGCGAGGTATTGGCCAATCCTCTTGGGCTGGTCAGTGTTGGCAATAAAACCAATACTGGTCTACAAGTACGCAGGCACAATACTTGCTCAATCATCTACTGTTAATATTCTTGCCGTTCTGGTTGTCGCCGCAGGATTCATGTTTACGCACTGGGTCAATAAGTACGTGTAGCACTGCTACTGATATCAGTAAAAATCGATCGAACCCCGCTATGCGGGGTTTTTTTTGCTTTCAGTTCACCTCTGGACGTGGAAGTTGCCCACGGTTCAGGGCTAGCCGTGACAACCAATGTTCGGCCTGCTCGGATAGCCATGATGTCGCTGCAGATATGCCCCCAGACCGTGCATCCCGACCTGACGTAGCACGTTGGCCAGCCATGGGCAACAGCACCACCCGCTTGGCGGCCTCCCCTGCCCTGGGCCGGCACATGCCGCGCCTGCGCCGGTTTTGCAGTCGCCACTCTTCATGGTTGCTGGCGGGGCACTCCTGGAGGTCGTCCGGGTGAAGATGGCCAAGCGCCTGGCCATGATCATGAACAAGGGGGGCGATCTGCATCGGGAGCCTCGTCGCGGGGGTGAGTCGGTGATCGGCAGGATGCCAGATCCCGGGGGCCGCTGTCAGTGGCAATAAATCCGCACCGGCCCGGCGCCGGTTTGGGTGTTTTACCGGATGGCGCGAAAAGTCAAAAGCGCGGGGGGAGCCAGGGAGGGGGCGGCGCGGGCCAGATCCTTGGCAGATCCACTAGATATAGTGGCACCGGCCAGCTGCAGCAACACAACATCTTGGGGTGTGGGGGTGGCCAAGGGGCATTTGGCTTTTGGTCAGCGGCCAAAGCGGCGGGTAAAAGGACACTGCCGCGCTGCGCTTACCGCCCAGCGTTGACCCTGGTTGCAGCACTGCAACGGTCAGGCCGTGACTTATCAAGCCATCCCCTCGGTTGGCCGGCTTACCCACACATGACACAATGGCATTTTTGAGTCTGCCATAGGGGGCATGATGACGCCGGAGCGTATGAGGCAGTACGGCAAAGGGCTGGGGTTATGGCAAGACAAGCGGTTGGCAACCGCCGAACCGATCTCCTATCTACGCAAAGACCACCCGATCAGCGTCACACCCGTGGCGCAGGCCCAAGGCTGCTGGCTTGAGCCCACCTATGACGGCACCCAGTCGGTTAACCCGCTGGCCAACGGCGTGTTTCTGTGGACCGAGATCATCGGCGCCGGCCATGCCTTCGTGTCGGTGCATCAGGACAACAACCCCTATGTTTACACCTACGGGCGGTTTGGCCGCACGGGCGGCTCCCTGGGAGCCGTTGGCGATGGGGTGCTGAACTTCTTCCAGTTCGGGGATGCGCGAACCTACTACCAAACAGCCTTGTACGGCGTGAGCGCCAAGGCATTTCGCATTGATGACGCGGATCCCGCGATCACCCGCGCCTACTTCGAGCGCCTGTGGAAAAAGGGGACGCCGGCGATCCCCACCCCCACCATGGGCGACATGACCCGGCGCGGTGGCCACACCATCGATCAGTACGATGTAACCGGGAAGAACTGTACGACCCACGCCACCGATGGCCTGAAAATGGCGGGATCCGTGGTGTTCCAGGGCGGCTATACCACCCACTCCCAGATGCGGGTTGAGTCGGAAGAGGACTTTGCCGTACCGTTGTCGCTGCAGCGTTACCTGATGAAGAAAAGTGCCGAGCCCTCGATGCTGGTTGTCGATATGACCAGCGAGTTTCGGCGGCAATACCCGAATACCGATGGAGTGATGCCGGCGAACGAGGACAACCCAGACACCCGCGCATACCGGGCCATGGCCGAGGCCGCGTCTGCCCTTGGCACAGTCTCGCCGTACTCTGGCGGCACGGTAGGGGGGTTATTAGGTGGAGAAAACCATGTCAGCAAGTAAGACCAAAACCGTGTTGCGTTGGGCCGGCATTGCGCTGGTGTCGCTGGGCTATTACCTCTGGCTGGGGGTGGCCTCGACAAGTTTCGGGCACATTGCGGAGAAGGAGAGCGTGATCGGGACCGGCCCCGTCTCGTTGGAGTATCACCGCGCCATGATGGACGCGGTGATGCAAGCCACCGGTGTGGTGTTTGACGCGGCCTCCCTGGGCTTCCTGATCTGCGTCCCCCTGATCCTCATCATCTTCCACAAAGTCAGGTGACCGCCTCCCCCGCTCCGACCGTGATCACCGGCCTTGCCGTCACACATTGCCCCGCCCTGCGGGGCTTTGTTTTATTGGTCAGCGGCCAAAGTACCGGGGAAAACCGGCCAGCGAGGGGCCGGGATCCTGCCGCTTGCAGCCCTGCAACCGACAGGGCCAAACCGGGTACAAGGGGTCGTTTGCGGGAGGGGGCGGAATCCTACGCTAAGGCTTTGGCCAGCGATATTCTCCGGTGAGATTGATGTGTTCCCATCCGAGCGGCGAAACATGGGCCAAGAGATCGGGCGATAGCAGCTTTCCATCGCGTTTCTGGTTTGCAACGACCTCGCCGAGCTTCATGGTGTTCCAGAAGATGATGATGGCGGCGAGCAGATTCATGCCGGCGATGCGGTAATGCTGGCCTTCGGCGGAACGGTCGCGGATTTCACCGCGGCGGTGGAAGCTGATTGCCCGCTTCAGCGCATGATGAGCTTCGCCTTTGTTGAGCCCGATCTGGGCACGCCGTTGGAGTTCGGCATCCAGAATCCAGTCGATCATGAACAGGGTGCGCTCGACGCGACCGACTTCCCGCAGGGCTGTCGCGAGCTCGTTCTGCCGCGGATAGGAGGCGAGTTTCCGCAGAATCTGGCTTGGCGCGACGGTCCCGGCAGCAATGGTGGCGGCGATGCGCAGGATGTCGGGCCAATTGCGCTCGATCATGGCTTGGTTGACCTTTCCGCCGATCAACGCTCGCAGGTGCGCCGGGGCGGCCGACGGATTGAACGCGTAGAGCCGTTTGGATGGCAGGTCGCGGATGCGCGGAGCGAACCGGTAGCCGAGAATGGCACATGCGGCAAAGACGTGATCGGTGAAGCCGCCCGTGTCGGTGAACTGCTCGCGGATATGGCGTCCAGCATCGTTCATCAGCAGGCCATCGAGGATGTAAGCCGCTTCGCTTGCCGTTGCAGGAATCACCTGGGTTGCGAACGGCGCATATTGGTCGGAGACGTGGCTATAGGCTTTCAGGCCCGGGGTATTGCCATATTTCGCGTTGACCAGGTTCATGGCCTCACCTTGCTCTGTAGCGACGAAGAACTGTCCGTCGCTCGAAGCCGACGTGCCCATGCCCCAGAACCGGGCCATGGGTAACGCTGCCTGTGCCTCGACCACCATGGCCAGCGCCCGGTCATAGGCTTCGCCCTCGACATGCCACCGTCCAATGCGGATCAATTCCCAGAAGGTGTGGGTGTTTGTCGCATCCGCCATTTTGCGCAAGCCGAGGTTGATCCCTTCCGCCAAGATAACGTTCATTAGCCCGATCCGGTCAGCGCAGGGTGCT
>NZ_JAPCJD010000112.1:0-10225 GCF_027707845.1 Aeromonas sp. QDB14
AAAAACTGGGGATAACGCCTTAAATGGCGAAGAAACGGTCTAAATAGGCTGATTCAAGGCATTTACGGGAGAAAAAACGGCTCAAACATGAAGAAATGAAATGACTGAGTCAGCCGAGAAGAATTTCCCCGCTTATTCGCACCTTCCTTAGCTGAGTGAAACAGACCCGCTTGTCATGAGCGGGTTTTTTCATGCCGGAGCAGAAGGTCGGGACCTGCCTGTAGCCCTTTGCTGGCGCGGGTTTGCGGTATGCAGAGCACGGCTGCTATGGTCAATTTACGACCGGATCCACAGAGGGAGGCGATCATGAACAGTCGTGAAAAAGTCCTGGCTCATTTGGCCACAGATCACCGGGTTGCAGGATTGACCGCTGGCGAGGCACTGGCTGGCATGAGCCACTCGATGAGTTCGCTCCTGCTGCAACAGGATCAGCACTTCTTCCGCCGCCATGCGGACGACCCCTGTCACGAAGTCGCCCGTGCCTGCTCGGCTGGACACGTATGGCATGGGGACGAAAACCACTACTAGCCCCGGCATGTGAGTAAATGACAGGTGCAAAAAGGCCCGCTCATCTGAGCGGGCCTTTCGAATTTGGCTCCTCCTACTGGACTTGAACCAGTGACATACGGATTAACAGTCCGCCGTTCTACCGACTGAACTAAGGAGGAATAGTTGGTGCCCAGAGACGGAATCGAACCGCCGACACGGGGATTTTCAATCCCCTGCTCTACCGACTGAGCTATCTGGGCAACGGCGCGCATTAAACCCTTTCTGGACTGGGGTGTCAACCTTGCACCCCCAGTTTCTGGCATGTTTTTGCATAGGGTGAACCAAGTGGCGAGATAATGTGCAAGGAGTCCCTCACTCAACACCGGGATCCGGTTGCCGGTATGTTCTCCTATCGAGGTTTTTTCCCTTTATGGAATTACCTTTTCGCTCTCTCACCCATCCCGAGCTTCCAACACGTGAGCCCATTTTTTGTCAAAAAACTGATGAACTAACGTGCATGTTTTTTGTGCGCTGAAAAGTTACCAGAAATTGACCAGACAGGGTTTGCTGTGTCGCTGCCTCAGTACCTCCGGTCGTCAGCTCCTCAGCGTCCCTGTGAAGAAGAGAAGTGATGGTGTTTCGGCGGGGGAACTCAAATTTATTGTGATTTATGTCACAGAAAACGCATCTTGGTTATATTCCATAAAGGGACTCTATTGGAGAGTTTTTTGTGTGGGCAAATCACGATTTCCCTTCAAATGAGGGCTGTTTATCGCTGGCGTTCAAAAGTCCTTTATCTGCTGGTGGATCCGATTTTACTTTTTGAATCGCCAGTCTATGACGGCGTTTTGAGTTTTTACAAATGGTAAAACTCATTAAATATCAATGTTTTGTTGGTTTTTTGTGCTGTTGTTATTTGGATGTGGAAATGCAGAATGCCTCCCATAACCGCTAATCCGGCGGTTCGTATCAAAGGGGGAGTTGTGAAAGAGCAACTATCGACTTCGACTGCCAATGTGCAGAAAACAAAATCTCGTGGAGTGGATGGCACTCCAAGAAAGCGTAAACAAACACAGGTAACTGATAAGAAGATCCCACAGCTCAAGATGATTTCATATGAAACCGGTAATTTATATGGTCGTCTTTGTTTTTCGCATCTGTGCGAGCGTTACTCAATCGGACTCGGTTGTGTAGCGGAGGTTGGATTAACAGCCATTCGTGATAATGCTCGACGACTACTGGCTGATTGTTATTCCAATCCGGAAGGATTCAGGCTGCGATACCGTGCGCTATTGCCGCTGGCGACGTATGTACATGAACGGTATTTACCGGATGTTCATGTCACTCATCGCTATCCCAGAACGATTGAATCGAGAGTCAAACCAATAGTAGCTGCTCTCGGGCATAAGCCGTTGAATCAGATCACTCGTGCCGATTTTGAGGACTTTCTGACTCAACTATCCGAAACATGTTCTGTTGCTACTTGGAACCGTTATCTGGCGCAGTGTAAGGCCATAATGACGCATGCTGTTGAGCATGGAGTTCTTTCTTCATCCTCCGCAGCAGGTATCCCCGCCAAATACGAGCCTGTCCTGCCTCCCAAGGGCTTACCCGATGAGGCTGTCAATAAGCTGGTTGCTCGCTTGATGGAAGACATTGACGAAGAAAAGGCTCGTCTGTTGCTCTTCCTGTTCGCAACGGGCTCCCGTATGGGAGAGGCAAGAGCTCTAAAGCTGCAAGATTGTAATCTCACCACTCAGATCGCTTTTCTACCGACGAGTAAGTCTGGCCGAGAAAGGCTCATACCGCTTAATCAGTTCGCCCTGGAATTGGTTCAGCTTCAGCGCCAGCGCCATGGCAAGACCGGCCTACTTTTTCGTGGCCAGGACAGTACATCTAAGATATCCGAGCCACGTAGGTATTGGTACCGGGTCTGTCATGATTGCGGACTCTCGGGAGTACGCATTTACGATGCCCGTCATACCGTCGCTACCTCACTGCTGAACAAGGGGTGTTCGCTCGATGTATTGCAGAAGGTTCTAGGACATAGCTCGCCGAGGATGACCGAGCGATATGCCAGGTTTTATGACGCGACTTTGGTCAACGCAGTGAACGCACTGCACACCGTATGGGAAATACCATCCCTCACTTCCTCCCCCCTTTAAGGAATGGGGGTGGAAACTCCCCCATGGTTAACGATGAATTTATCCGTTTCTAGTTCTTCCGCTGAATCCGTAATCCAATCCGAAAACCGGATTGATACTCTCGCCCAACAGGTTTCGCAGGCTATGGCTGTTGCTTCTCCTCAGCCCTATGGCGATCACAGTAAAAGGGCCCGAGTGCATCAAGAGCTTGGTAGCATCAACACATGGTGTGAAGAGGCTCGCTATCTTGCATCCCCGGACGGGCAAGCATTCAACAAGGATAAATCTCCTGAGGAGTGCCCTGTGTGGCCGGATGGTTCTCCTCTGACCCATGCCGTTGAGCAGTTGACCCAGTGGTATACCTCATCCTTTCTGCCGGAAGGTTACGCGATTACCCCAGATGGCAAGGTCATGTTCCTGGCCAGTAAAGAGCCAGCAGTAGTTTTTGAGGGGGTCGGGTTACCGATAACAACCTTTAATGACATTGAAGGGCGATTCGAAGCCATGGAACTGGCTTGTCTTGACTCAGATGGGCAGTTGGTGACATGGACGATAGATCTCGAATCCGTTTACCAAGACCTGAAAAAAATCAAGGCAAGGATGAGTTCGCACCGGCTGGCTTACCACTCAGCGACAGAGGGGCAACTGGTCCGCTTCATGTTGCGTTGCGCAAAAATGGGACTCATGGAGTCTATTCGCTTGGTGGATCAAGCGGGCTTTGTGCCGGGGCAGTTGATTTTTGTTACTCACGGCGAAGCCTTGATTCGTGAGGAAGAGCGAAAAGCTCTGCAACGCGATGGCAATCAGCTGTGTTACCGACTTCGCAAGGCTGTAAAACAGCTCCACCCTCAAGGTTCTCATGACGAGTGGATACAACATGTGGCGATGGCGGTTCGCCACTCCCCGCTCATGCAGTTCGGGATATTGGTTATGCTAACGAACGTGTTGCTTAACCTGTTGCAGAAGGGAACGACTATTGTCCATTTCCATGGTCCCAGCTCTGTAGGGAAGACAACCTTGGCACAGGTGGCTCAGAGTGTGGTTGGCCGGGCAACTGACCCTAGCACGGATGGCGGCTCAGCGATTCGCAAGTGGCACAATACTCTCAATGCGTTGCTCTCGCTCTTGGAAGAGCACCATGGTATGGGGTTGGTGCTTGATGAGCTGGGTTCGTTCATCGGCAAAAATTTCGGTGCGATCATGTACGCCATGACCAATGGCCAGCGCAAGGGGCGCTGCGACAAGACGGGTACCGTGATTGAGACCCAAAACACGGCTGCTCTGTGTGTGGCTTCAACGGGTGAGCAGAGCTTTGATGATTTTCTGCGAAAGACTGGTGACAGTGTCAACGCTGGTGCGCGAGTGCGGAATCCTAACATCGAGGTTCACCCCGAAGATGCGGGACTGCCTGGCGAGACATTGGCTCAAACCAAGGCTCGCATTGACCAGATTAAGGCGGCCTGTGGGATGTATTACGGCACGGCTCTCCCAGCCTTGGCGCAAGGGTTGTTAAATTTGCCTGAGGCGACCTCCTATGCGGCGCTGCAACAGCTGGTGCAAGAGCGGGTTCACAAGTGCGCCGAACGTCTGGTGCCCTTTGTGGATGGCGCTGCCGAGTCATCGTTGATTCGGCGAGGTCTGGACTTCTTCGCCATTACGCTGGCTACCGGCCTGTATAGTATCGAGCTAGGTGTGTTGCCTTACACCGAGGATGAGGTCATGGCAGCTGTGGTACTGGGTGCTAATCGTTGGGCCGCCTCGTTGGATGAACAGCCGGATGATATCACCCGTGCAGTTCGTCACCTCCAAGAGCAATTGGCACTTAAGCGTCATGAGTTCCCTGATATGGGGACGCCAACGGCGAAGCATCATATGGGCGTTATTCGTAACAAGCTGCTGTTGCTGCGTGTCGTGTGGTTCAAGAAGCTGGTTCCTCAGCTCGGCAAGCAGGTGCTGGCTCGGTTGGAAGAACAAGGTTACCTTATCCGAACCGAAAAGGACCGCATGACTACGCGTATCAAGAGCGCTAATGCGGGTATCTATGACGGTCAATACTACGCCTTCGACTATGACAAGATCATGGGCTTGGATGGTGGTGATGACCATGAGTCGGAGGTGGTTCAGCCACCGAAGACCACTAAGTTCACGCGTCGTCCGGTGAGGACGGGGAGAAGGGAGATAGCCTCCTCTATATTGGAGATGAAGGAATCGACCACAGAAATTGAGCAGTTTTAAAACAAGGGGGCCAGTGCAAACTGGCTCCCTTGCTTTATGGGATTCGGTGGCAGATTGCCGTGGTGACAGCGTGGCTACTCGGAACTGTGAATATTGTCAGTCATGGGGTGGTTGACCGATACTACGGCCAGAAGGGGGAGGAGCGTTTCAGCAGGCCGAGAAGGCCAGGATGATCTTGTTGCGGAGGTTTGGAGGGCGGTGTGGCCAAAACGGCTTATTGGGTCGCTAAACCGCGATGCGGGTGTCTCGCCGTGGGGGAAGGTACCGATGCTGCGCAATGGCATGATCCCAGCCGGTCTCTTCGCAAATCTGCAGGTGTTGTCGAACAGTCTAAAAAAAGAGGCCAGTGCCGACCGGCCCTGACCTCTGTGTTTTCTGCTCTATGGTGCCGGATTACTGACAGGCTCCCCAGTTTACGCCGTCCGTGCTACATTCCAGGCTATGAGTACCGTCCGCATAGGTTGTCTGCTTCTTGTAGAGGCCGTCGCTGTCGTAACTGGTTCTGATGATATTGCCATTTTCACTGGTCATCATGCTCTTGACCCAGCTAGCCGCATCAGGATCTTGGGATGGTTCGTCATACGGATAGGGGAGGGCTTCGAGAGCAGCAGTGAGCTCACCCATATTCAGGGTCGATAGCTGCCCTTCCAGACCGACCCAGTCGTTCAGGAAGCTAAAAGCGCCCGCCTGCCGGTTATAGGTGAATTGGGTGGAGTAACTCAGGTCGTTGACGTCATAGCTGATGGTGGCGTAACGGTGGGTGATCGCTGCCGCCATATCGTCAGGAGCACAGTCGTTGAAGCTCTCTGCCGATGCTTCGGCCAGATTCACCAGTGTGTACGTCTTGGCGTTTGAGCGGGCCGAGAGGGTTTCCTTGATGTCACAGCTATAGGGGGTGTTGTCCCCATGGCGCGACTCAAAGTCGTAGCGGGTTGAGTAGGTGTAGTTATTGCCTGTCACTTGGCGCTCTTCACCGTAGATGATGGTCTTGATGATTTGCGCAAAATCATCGCTCACCTTCACCAGCTCGGTGCTGCTTTGAGCCCCCCGGTGCAACAGGATTTCACGATACCAAGCATCCGGATAGGCATTGTTGTGATCGCGACTATCCCCCTTGTGGTAATCGACATAGACAAAGGTGGCGTCCGGGTTTTCCCGTTTCAAGGCTTCGGTCTCGGTGAAGGACTGCTGCAAGCCGCGCACGATCTCCTGGGCCAGCGTGCCAGTCTCGCTATCACTGCTGGCGATGAAGTCCGCATACAGCTTCTGCTCGGAGATGTTGTAGTGACTGACAACACGGCTGACGGCCTGTTTCATCGAGGTGATCAACTGTTCCTGCTTTTGCCGGTTCGCCATGACGCTTTGGCAAGTCGTCTGCGATTGGGCTGCCAGCTCACTTTCCACATTGCTCCATAGCACCGTGGTCAGCGGCGTCACATGGTAGACATCATCCTTGGTGATGGGGGCAAAGGTGGGAGGAAGGACCATTTGATAGGCTTCTGTTACCGGGCCAAGATCCTGGTCCACGGCATCCACCGGTACATCAACCACCAAGGGGGCGTATTGAGCGCAGGTTTGCAGGTCTACCGGCAGTTCTAACCGATAATCACCGGCATCATTGGTGGTTGTCTTGGGTTCACCATCTTCCCACTGACGGTTGAAATTGAGATCGAGATAGACGGTCGCGCCTTGAATGTATCCATCAATCGCCTTTCCTGACATCGCCAAGGAGGCACTCGGTGGGGTTGGACTATCCGTGTTTCCACCGTCGCTACCACCACCGCCACAGCCTGACAAAGTAGCCATCAACATCATGGCCAAGGGGGTTTTCTTCATTGTTAGTTTCCCGTTTATTATTGGTATGCGATAACGCCCAGAGCATGGTCCGTTATCATCGTGATAATTTTATCTCGGTGTACGGCTATAAAATGTTGATTAGCCTCTGATTAATGAGTTTCTATTCACCGTGCTTTTCGTTGTTATTTCAGCTTCAGCGCATCAGGGGACGTACAGCTCTGTCTCGCATACGATGACCTCGCACTCTGATGGGTCGGGGAAGTCTCCGCCTTCGTCGGTGACATATATCTTGTCGGCATCAACGCGGTAGTTCCCTGCCGGTGTCAGCAGTGGGTTTTCATACATGCCCTGATAATCGACAGAGACAGATGTTGCGCCGTGGGTTCTCAATGTGACGCGTCCGTTGGGGGCGATAGTGATGGATTGTTGAATCTCACTTTCATCCCCGAAGTTGAAGTACCGGGTTCCCGTAAACGGTAGGTTTGCTGCTTGCTGCTGTGGATCCCCGGTATGGTCAGCACCTCTGGCGCTCTGGCACATTTTCTCTAGCAGCAGATCCAGCATTCCCTCTGGCTGTGGCCGCCCGTTAATCTCCAACGCCTCTACAGAAAAACCATCGTCTTGCATCCAGACCTGCACCATGGCCCGTGCGGGCTGACTGGCATAGGTGATGGTGCCGCTGACATTCACCAATTTCCGACCATCCGCTGCTTTCCCGCCGGTCCACTCGGGATCTTCGAAAAAGCTGTTGACCATCTTCTCGACGGAGATGTTCGGGCACATCTCCAGCTCGCTTTCCTTGAGGGTTGCCACATCCAGCATGCTGAGTACGCCAGCATAAGCGCCTGTCGAGCAGAGCATCAGTAATCCGACTGCAGTTTTTATGTTCATACAAGGCGCTCCTCACCACACCCATGAAAACGCGGATATGGGGCGGTAGTTATAGCGACGGTCAAACTCCTCCTGTGTCAGGCACAAAACACGGATGAACTCGATCACGGACAAGATCAAGGGAAGGCCGGTGGTGCAGAGCGCTAGGTAGATAAGCCCCCAGCCCCAGTTCCCGGTATAGAACTTATGCAGACCAATGCCGCCGCCCAAGAATGCGAACACAGCGGTGAGCCCCTTGCGTTTGCCACGGTGCGCAACGGTATTTGCGTTGTTCAATGGTGCTTGTGGGGGTGTTCCAGGAGTGGTTGCGACAGAGGGTTGCTGGGAGGGTGTTACCCCCTCTTTAATCGGCCATGCCGCAATATCGATAGGCTTCAGCAGCTCATCCGTGATTGCCCTAGCTTTCTTCTTGGCGGCGCCAAAGGTATCGATGGCATCGACAAATGAACCATTGAGGGTGAGCTGTATGGTCTCATTGCCTTGGGAAGCGAAATTCACGGTGATGCGCATACCGAATGGGTTAAAGCCATATTTCCATGCGGCTTCGATCCTGCCTTGGGTGCGTTCGATGGTTTTTAACGTGCCGCCCTGGGCTTGCAAATGGGCGGCGACATGATCGAAGAGTGGCTCATAGGGACTGGTGGAGCAAAGAGTGTTTTCCGACACTTTTTGCAGACTGATGGCGCTCATATATTACTCCTTGGATATCGACTGCGGGATGGTTGACGACAATGTGAAATAGCGGCGACAGGTGGTGTCGCGGCATGTCAGGCGCTGTCGCCAGATGTATAAACTGGGATCTTTGTCACACATGGGTCAGGGCGGAGCATGACTCATTAGGGCCAATAAACGGCGTAAATCATAAACGATTTGCTCATGGATAAATCCGGGTGAGATCACGGTGAGCTCAGGCATCCAAGACTTGATGACAGGCAGAATTTGATTGGCATCGAGCACACGACTGCTCAATAACAGCGCACCGTCATCCAGGGTTTTGACAATCTCCTGCTCGGGCAACAACGGACGATGCTGAAAGTTGATGGCGATGGAGGCACTGGCCTTGAGGAGCACCTCGATCATGCCGGAGCGCCAGAGTGTCGGATCGGTATCGATTTGTCGCGCAATGAGCGCATCGCGGGTAAAGGTCTGTTGCGATAGCTCAACCAGTGCGATGTGGCTCAGCGGATAGGCTTGCAACCGCCCCTCGCTGACGCCGACCAAGTGCCAGGTGCCCTTGTAGTTGACGAGCTGATAGGGGCTAAACAGTTGCTTGCGCTGGTCTTTGGTGATGAGCCAGCATTGCAGATGCTGGCTCATTGCCTGCTCTAATACCGGCAACTGATGACTCAGTGAGTCGGCGGACTGAGCATCGAACCCCTTGATAGCGAAGAAGCTTGGGGTGCCTCTATCCAGCAGCTGACCCAGACGATGTTCACTGGCGTGGGGGAACAGGTCGGTGATACCAAGCTGCTCGGCCAGTTTGCGCACCCTTCCGTCGTTCTTGTTATTGAGAAACCCAGGATCCAGCCAGTATTGCTGGTTGCGGTGCTCTATCGGTAGATAACTGAGGCGTTGATTGAAATCCCGCTGCAGGGTGCGCACGGTGACGTTGTACTCGGTGGCCAGATCACTCAGGTGCAGCTTCTCACCGCTGTACAGGCGGGTGAGAAGCATACCTAGGCGTTGAGCAATTTTGTCGTGTTCGTGCATACCATCAAACAAGGGGAATAGCCGTGTCGCGGATTATCTAAGCAGCTCACGACACGGTGTGACGAATTGGCTGGCAAGCAGTTTTTCGCAAAACCCATCATCGGCGATGGGCTTTTGTCATCAGGTGAGGGATTTTGTTATCAACCGGCGAGAAGCGGTTCAGTGGGCCAGGAAGGCCGGTTCGGTGCGGTTGTGGCAGTCTGTGGAGGGGATTAGCGAAAACCGGTGCTCAGGCGACTCAATAACGATAAGCGGTATCTGACTCGATTGTCAGACACCGTTGTATATAGGCATATTGTCACTTATGTACGCAAACACGAGCCTTACCTGCGTTCTTGGCTTCGTACATCGCATAGTCAGCTTGGCTAATCAGTTGATCGGCATTGATTATATCGTCAGCATGATGGATGGCTATGCCGATACTGGCACTGATAACAGCTGTTGCCGAGTTGACTTGTATTGGCTGTTGAATTGATTCCAATATTTTCTGGGCCATCATATTAGCATCTGGACTTCCGTTATTAATATTTTCCAACACAATCGTAAATTCGTCACCGCCTAAGCGTACAGCTGTATCTGTTTGTCTAATGTTTTCCTTTAAGCGACTTCCTATGACACGTAATACGGTATCGCCGGCATCATGACCATGTGCATCGTTGATTTGTTTGAAACCATCGAGGTCTATATAAAGTAACGCTAACGATGTCTGAGTCCGCTTCGCGCGAGCTATTGCTTCTGGCAACAAATTGAACATACCACGCCGGTTATGCAATCCAGTTAGCGCGTCATGTGTTGCTTCATATTCGTGGATTGCTTCTGCCTTTTTTCGCTCGCTGATATCATGCAGAAACGCACTAAAAATAGTTTTTCCATCAATGAATAACCTGATTACCCATGATTAGCAGTCACCACGAGCTATACTGATCTTACGTACAGTTACTGAGGTGCGAGATCATGGC
>NZ_JAPCJD010000113.1:0-9585 GCF_027707845.1 Aeromonas sp. QDB14
AAGGGTACCACCAATCAGCAGTTGGCCACCTCTCGCCATTCATCCATGAGTGTCGCACTTATTATCTGAATTCCCGTGCCAGATGAAATTCATTGCCATCCTGATGACGGTATTTTTGTTCGGTATGGGGACTGCCCACAGCGCGGCGCAGCAGGAGTGCGAGGCCCAGGCGGCGGTGAAGAAGCTGGCGGGCGCCGCCAAGACCAGCTTTGTGGGCAAGTGCGTCAAAGATGCCTCTGCCAGTGCCAAGGCAAGCCAGTGCGAGAAAGCGGCCGCCGACAAGAAGCTGGCTGGCGCGGCCAAGAACAGCTTCGTGCAAAAGTGCCTGAAGACGGACGCAGCCGCCGACAAGGCGACCCAGTGCGAGAAGGCGGCAGCGGACAAGAAGCTCGCCGGGGCGGCCAAGAACAGCTTTATCCAGAAGTGCGTGAAAACCGCCTGAGCCGGTGAGGGTCTGACACCAACGCCGGTTGAGGCAGTGACGAGAAAGGGGCCCTGGGGCCCCTTTCTCTGTTGTGATGGGTGGTGGGGGCAGCCCTCGCCGCCAGTGTGCCCGGCCATAAGCTTTGGGCGGGGAGCTGACTTGATCCCTGCCTGGTCATCACTCTCCCTGGGTTGGCTGGGTATGTTCGGGGGCGCTGCTCAGCAGATCCTGCCCCTCGTCCTGGCTCAGCACCAGATAGCGCTCGTACTGGCGCAAGACGTCGGCACTCAGTTCGTCCCGGGTCAGGTACTGGATGTCGTAACCGGCGCGGCCATCGGCAAAATAGGTGATGGGCTCGAAGATGCGGGCCTCGGGATCGTGGTTGTGGGCCGCCTCCAGGGGGTTGAAGGCGGGGGCGGGGCGGGCCTCGATGCGCACCCCGTAGCAGAAGTCCCGCCGACCCTGCTGGGGCACCAGCAGATGGCACTGATCCGGCCCATCCTCTTCGACCCGGCTGGTGATGCCCCGGGCAGCGAACTCCTGACTCAGGGCCGTCAGGGCGGGCAGGGCGACCTTGTCCACAAAGGCGCGGGCCTCCTGCTCGGTGGAGGGGCGCAGCAGGTGATCCATCCGGGTGCGCCACTGCTTGCCGTTCCAGAAGTCAGTGGCGGGGGAGAGGCGCCTGGCCGAGTGCTCCTTGTCTGCGACAAGGCCGCGGCAGAGTCCGAGGCAGAGCAGCACCATGATGAAGGCAAACGGCAGGGCGGCGATGAGGGTCATGGACTGGAGCGCCGCCAGCCCCCCTGTGCTCATCAGGGTACCCGCGGTGACCCCGAGCAGCAGAGCCCAGAACAGGCGCTGCCAGACCGGTGAGCCCTCCTTGCCCTGGGTAGCGATGTTGTCGATGACGAAGGCTCCCGAGTCGGCGGAGGTGACGAAGAAGACGCTGATGAGGATCACTGCGAGCGCCGAGGTGATGTCCGCTCCCGGCAAGAGGTCAAAGAAGTTGAACAGCAGGGTGTCGATGTTGCCGACCGAGTCGATGAGGCTTGTGCCCCCCTCATGCTGGCTGGCCCAGATGGCGGCGTTGCCGAACACCGTCATCCAGAGCAGGTTGAAGGCGGTGGGCACGAACAGGACGCCGAGGATGAATTCGCGCAGGGTGCGTCCGCGGGAGATGCGGGCGATGAAGAGACCGACGAAGGGGGACCAGGAGATCCACCAGGCCCAGTAGAGCAGGGTCCAGTTGCCGAACCAGCCCGCCTGGCGGGTCTCGCTGTAGGTGAAGGTGCGGAAGGTGAGCTGGCTTAAAGAGGAGACATAGTTGCCAATGTTCTCCGAGAGGGCTCCCAGCAGGTACTGGGTGGGGCCGGCCACCAGCACGAACAGCAGGAGCACGATGGCGAGAAAGAGGTTGAGCTCGGAGAGGCGCTTCACCCCCTTGTCGAGACCGGTGACCGCCGAGATGCCGGCGAGGGTGATAACGACCCCGATGAGGCCGAAGCGAAACAGCTCCCCCGAGGTGTCCATGCCGGTGAGGCGGGTGATCCCCGCCGAGAGTTGCATCACGCCATAGCCCAAGGTGGTGGCGATGCCGAAGATGGTGCCCACCAGGGCGAAGACGTCCACCGCGTGGCCGAGCGGCCCGTGGATCTTCTCCTTGAAGATGGGATAGAGGCCGGAGCGGATGGTCAGGGGCAGGTTGTAGCGAAAGCCAAAGTAGGCCAGCACCAGGCCGACGATGGCGTAGATGGCCCAGGCGTGAAAGCCCCAGTGGAAGAAGGTGGTGACCATGGCCTCGCGGGCGGCCACCTGGGTCAGGGGCGTCGCCTGGGGCGGGGAGACGAAGTGACTCATGGGCTCGCCCACCCCGAAATACATGAGCCCTATCCCCATGCCGGCGGCGAACAGCATGGCGAGCCAGGAGGTGAAGCTGAACTCCGGGCGGGCATCGTCCGGCCCAAGGCGAATGTTGCCAAAGTGGCTGAAGGCGATCACCAGCAGCAGGATCAGGAACATGCCGACCACCAGCACATAGAACCAGCTGAAGTGCTGAGCTATCCAGCTCTGGCCGCTGCCAAAGAAGCGGGCGGCGGCCTCCGGGGCCAGGGAGCAGATGGCCAGCAGCGCCAGGATGAAGAGCAGACCCGGGATGAAGATGGGCAGCGACAGGGTGCATCTGGGGGGACGGGGAGCGTTCATGGGACACCTTTGGGTGGAAGGACTCAAGACACTATAGGCCCCTCGGGTGCAAAGCAGACAAGGGGTGGACGGCGAGTGACGGGGTCAACGGCCATGAACACCGTGGGGGAGGCACTCGTCGGTCTGTTTTTTTTATCGTATTTTATGCCTTTAAATCAGATGGTTACCGATTTCTTGTTTATTAATAGCGAGTTGATGCCGTTTTTTGGGAAATCTTTTCCCCCCTCGTCCGTTTCTATTGAACGTAGCCGGATGAGATGCGCCGGAGACATCACTCTCGACAACAAGGAATAGAGACATGAACGTGAAAAAGAGTACTGCCATCGCCTCTGCCATGACGGGTCTGCTGGCCCTGGGTGCCCAGTTCATGGCCGCGCCGGCCATGGCTGCGGATGACAAGGAGAAGTGCTACGGCGTGGTCAAGGCGGGCAAGAACGATTGCGCCACCAAGGGCGGATCCTGCGCCGGCACCGCCAAGATGGATGCCCAGGGGGATGCCTTCGTGGTAGTGCCCAAGGGGCTGTGCGAGAAGCTCGCTGGCGGGTCCCTGCAACCCAAGTAAGCCGCATGCCATGGTGTGGCGCCCGCCACATCATGGCCCTATCTATTGAGAGCCCAGCCATGAACCCCTTGATCGGTATCGGTTTACGCCCCCCGCACTACGACGAGATCCGCCACACCCTGCCCGGCGTGGGCTGGCTTGAGGTACACAGCGAAAACTACTTCGAGCGCCACAGCCAGGGCTTCGAGGTGCTGGCGGAGCTTGCGAGGCACTACCCCGTGAGCCTTCACGGAGTCGGCATGTCGCTGGGCTCCGCCGATCCTCTCGATGCCGGGCACCTGCGCCAGCTGGCGGCCCTGGTGGCGGCCATCTCGCCGGTGCGGGTGTCGGAGCACCTGAGCTGGGGCAGCATCGGCGGGCGCTATTTTAACGATCTGCTGCCCATGCCCTACACCCGGGCCGCTCTTTTGCACATGAGCGACAAGATAGATCGGGTGCAGCAGACACTGGGCAGACAACTGCTCATCGAGAATCCCTCCTCCTACCTGCAACTGGCGGGGGAGATGGGGGAGGCCGAGTTTCTGGCCGAGCTGGCTGGGCGCAGCGGTTGCGGCGTCCTGCTCGATCTCAACAACCTCCATGTGAGCGCGGTCAATCACGGCCTGGAGGTGGACGACTATCTGGCGACTATCGACCTCGACACGGTCGGCGAAATTCACCTGGCCGGTTTTACCGAGAAGCACCTGCCTCAGGGGCCCCTCTATATCGACACCCACAGCACCCCCGTGGCCGAGCCCGTCTGGGCGCTCTACGAGCAGGTCTGCCAGCAGCGCGCCATCCCCACCCTGATTGAATGGGATCTGGCGATCCCCCCGCTGCCTGTGCTGCTGGGAGAGGCGCAGCGTGCCAGCGAGATCCTGAGCGCGGCACAGCAAACATCCAGGGAGGCAGCCCATGTCTGAGCTTGTTTTCCCGCAAGGTACTTTTGTGAGCGGTCTGCTCGGCCAGGATGATGCCATCCTCGGGCACATCCAGCCGGGACGCTTTGCCCCCGACGCCCTGTTGCAGATCTATCGCAACAACTTCATCCTCGGCCTCACCGAGGTGCTTGCCAGCAGCTACCCCGCGGTACGCGCCATGGTTGGCGAGACCTTCTTTGAGGCGGCGGCACGAGGGTTCGTGCTGGCGGCACCTCTGGAGGAGGGGAGCGTCATGGACTAGGACTACGGGGAGGGCTTTGGCGACTGGCTGGCACGCTTGCCCACCACGGCCGCGTTGCCCTGGCTCGGGGATCTGGCCCGCTTCGAGTGGGGGCTGGAGCGGGTCTCGCTGCTTGCGCCAGAGACGCGGCGCTGGCCTGCCGAGCGGCTTGCCGCCATGCCCCCTGGCCACTGGGAGCGGCTGGTGCTGCATCCCGCCTGCGATCTGCAACTCCTGGAGAGCCCTCATCCGGTGCTGGCGCTCTGGCAGATGGCCCTGCACGGCGGTGAGACGGTCAGGGAACTGGATGCTGTCTGCTCCCTGGCACTCAAGAAACGCCCCGGACACCGGGTCGACCCCATTCCCCTGGATGCCGCCGCCTGGCGTCTGCTGCAAGGCTGCCTGCAGGGCAGGCCGCTGGCCAGCCTGCTGGCTCAGGATCCCGCCATGGCCGAACACCTGGCCCCCCTCATCACCCTCGACCTGCTGGTCGATCTGGAGCTTGCCCCATGACAACGCAAACCCTTGCCAGGCCCCTTGGCCCCCTTGTTGAACGCATCTTGCCCTGGTGCAGCGGTGGCCTGTTGCTGCTTGCCAGGCTCTGGGTCGCCACCATTTTTCTGCGATCCGGCTGGCTCAAGTTCACGGCCTGGGACAGCACCCTCTATCTGTTCGAGTTCGAATATCAGGTGCCCCTGCTGCCCTGGCAGTGGGCGGCCTATGCGGGCACGGCGACCGAGCTGTTGCTGCCCCTCTTCCTGCTGGCGGGCCTCTTCACCCGTCCGGTCGCCTTGCTGCTGTTTGGCTTCAACGCCATGGCGGTCATCTCCTACCCGGCCCTCTGGGCGGGAGGCTTTCACGATCACCAGTTGTGGGGCTGGATGCTGCTGACCCTGGCCGTGTGGGGGGCGGGCCCCCTGGGGCTCGACAGCTGGCGCCTTGCCCGTCGCTCGCCTCCGGCGTAAGGTGGCCGCACACGAGCCCTGCCTGACTGACGGGCGGGAAAGGAATGTAAAGGAGAAGAGATGAAGGTACGCGAGGCCCTGGCGGCCGATATTCCTGCCCTGACGACACTGCGCATGGCGCTCTTTTGCGAGGTGGGGGAACTTGCCCGGCCCGATGAGGATCCGGTCCTCAGGGAGGCGACGCAGGCCTACTTCATTCAGGCGCAGGAAGAGGGCAGCGCCCGTAGCTGGGTGGTGGAGGAGGAGGGCGAGGTGGTGGCGTGCGCCACCCTGGCACTCTTCGTGCGCCCGCCCTACCCGGGCAATCTGGCGGGGCGGGAAGGGTACCTGCTCAACATCTACACCCGGCCGGCCTGGCGCAGACGGGGAATGGCGAATGCCCTGCTGGTGGCCATGGTGGCGTATGCCCGCGAGCAGCAACTGGGCAAGCTGTGGCTCCATGCCAGCAGTGATGGGCGCGCTATCTACGAACGGTTCGGCTTTGCCGGCAATCCCGCCTGCCTCGAGTGCGTACCTGGCCGTTAGCCTCCTCTTTTTCTGCACCGAGTTGATCCTCTTTCACAAGGGCTGCGTACTGGGAGCCCTTGGCGGCATCGCCGCTTTTCTATACACTGCGCGCTCCATTCGTTTCAGTCGTCCGACCACTTATGTCGGCGCTGGCGGTGCCGATACCCTCTGTGGGTGAGGCCGTGGTGCCCATGGGGATGGTCAACGAGGAAGAAGTGTCATGTTCAATCAGAAGCTCAAAGCGCAGTTGCAGGCATGTCAGACCCGGCTCGACGAGGAGCAGGGCATCATAGAGGCGATCAAGGCGGGTGCCGCCACCGTCATCTTCAGCCCGGAGGGGATCATCCAGGAGGCGAGCCCCCCTTTCCTGGCCCTGATGGGATATGGTGCCGCCGAACTGATTGGGCAGCCCCACAGCCAGCTCTGTCCGAGGGCCTGGGGGGAGTCCGGTGACTATCGCCAGTTCTGGCGGCGTCTCGCTCAGGGGGAGGTGCAGTCAGGCACCTTCGAGCGCGTGAACCTGCAGGGGGAGACGCGCTGGCTGGAGGCGACCTATTTCCCGGTGAAGCACCAGGGCCGGGTGACCCGGGTACTCAAGATTGCCAGCGACGTCACCGAACAGCACCAGCGGCTTGGGCGGCTCGAGGCGCTGACCGAGGCACTGGACCGCTCCCGGGCCATGATCGAGTTCACCCCGAACGGCGACATTATCCATGCCAATGCCAACTTCCTGAGCGTCATGGGTTACACCCTGAGTGAGATCGCGGGCAGGCACCACAGGATCTTCTGTGACGAGGCCTTTCTGCGCGAGCAGCCCCGTTTCTGGGAAGAACTGGCCCGGGGTCAGTTCAAATCCGGCCTCTTCATGCGCCACAACAGCCGGGGGCAGGCCGTCTGGCTGGAGGCGACCTACAACCCCATCCGGGATGGCAGCGGCAAGGTGGTGCGGGTGGTGAAGTTCGCCAGCGACATCACCGCGCGCATCGAGCAGAACCACGCGACCCGGGAGGCCGCCCGCCTGGCCCACAGCACCGCCCAGGAGACCCTGCACAGCGCAGAGGAGGGGGCGGGCTTGCTGCGCGCCGTGGTGCAGACCTCTTCCCTCATCGCCTCCCAGGTGGATGAGGCCATCGCCCTCATCGGCCAGCTCAACGAGCAGTCCAGAAGCATCGAGGCCATCGTCTCGACCATCAGCGCCATCGCCGATCAGACCAATCTGCTGGCCCTGAACGCCGCCATCGAGGCGGCGCGGGCGGGTGAGCAGGGGCGCGGGTTTGCGGTGGTGGCGGACGAGGTGCGCCAGCTGGCCGCCCGCACGTCGCTCTCTACCGACGAGATCGCCAGGGTGGTGCAGAAGAACCGCGAGCTGACCGCCAGGGTGACCGACGACATGGCCGGGGTGGCGGGCAGCGCCGAACTCGGCAAGCAGCAGATCGCCGGGGTGGACAAGCTGATGAGCGAGATCCACCAGGAGGCGGACAGGGTCTCCCAGACGGTGTCGGCCCTCTCCATCTGAGGGGCTGACCGCAAGATTGCCAACAGAGTGAGCGATCGGACGGCCAGGCTGAACCCTGGCTGTATGACGCCCCCCTTCGTCATTGTGCCGCCCGGCCCCCTTGTTTAGGCTGCCGCCTCCTTTTTATTGAGCAGGTAGACAACAATGGCAGTACGACAGAGAGGCAGGGCACTGGCCCTGCTGCTGGGAGTGGGGGCGAGCCTGGGGCTCGGTGGTTGCATGGGTCAGATGGGCCTCTCTTCCATGGTGACCAAGGGCAACCTCAGCGTGGTGGACAACCGCTACGGCCGTGCCGGCGTCTTCGTGCTGCTCTCCCCCGTCTATGGCCTGGCGGCCACGGCGGATCTCTTCGTGTTCAACACCATCGAATTCTGGTCCGGCAAGAACCCCATCACCGGCAAGGCGCCCGCCCTGGTGGATCAGAAGAGCGATGCGATCATCAAGGTGAACCAGCACCTGGATCCTGCCCTCAACCAGGTGCCGCTGGCCCTGCTGCCCCAAGGGGTGCGCGAGGTGCAAGTGAGCTACCCGGACGAGCGCACCGCCCAGATGGAGATCCACTACATCGACGGTCAGCGCAGCCTGATGCGGGGAGAGATGCGCGGGGAGCGACTGGATCTCTACCTGGACGACAAACTGGTCTCGACCCTGAGCCGCGAGCAGCGCGATGCGGCGGCAAGCCGGGGAGCGGTGCAGGTATAATTTGTCGCGCCCCTGATCCTTTACTCCCGACAAATGCTATACATGCCTGCGGGCAAGTACGCCCCGATGTAGAGGGAGTGGGCTATGACGGTAAACGGGTTGCGTTTGGCAGAGCTGATTGGTTCTCTCAGTCATGCCCTGGACATGACGGAAGGGCAGCCGAGAGGCCACTGCATCCGCTGCTGCTGGATAGGCTCTCGTCTGGGGGAGCAACTGGGACTGGATGCCCGGCAGCGCCACGACCTCTATTACACCCTGTTGCTCAAGGATCTGGGGTGCAGCAGCAATGCCGCCCGCATCTGCGAGCTCTATCTCACCGACGATCTTCACTTCAAGCGCGACTTCAAGCTGGTGGATGGCTCCCTCTCCGAGGTGGTCAACTTCGTGCTGGGCCACACCGGCTTGCAGGCGGATCTGCTGGGCCGTTTTCGCAGCCTGTTCCACATCTTTCGCAACGGGGATCAGATAGCCAACGAGCTGATCCTGACCCGCTGCCACCGGGGGGCGGACATCGCCCGCCAGTTGCGTTTCAGCGACGAGGTGGCCCAGGGGATCCTCTCCCTGGATGAGCACTGGAGCGGCAAAGGGCGGCCGCAACAACTGGCGGGGGAGGCCATCCCGCTCTTCTCCCGCATCGCCCTGCTCTGTCAGGTGGTGGACGTGTTTCACGCCGCCGCCGGGCCGGACGCGGCGATGAGGGAGCTGCGCGAGCGCAGCGGCAACTGGTTTGATCCCGCCCTGGTCAATGCCTTCGAGGCGCTGGCCGATGACGCCTTCTGGCAAGGGCTGGCGGATCCCGCGTTGGCGGAGCGGGTCTTCGCCCACCCGGCGGGGCAGGGGGAGGTGGCGCTGGATGAGGATTATCTGGATGAGATTGCTGCGGCCTTCGGCCAGGTGGTGGACTCCAAGAGCCCCTATACCGCAGGGCACAGCGGCAGGGTGGCGCTCTATACCGACATCCTCGCCGCCCAGATGGGGCTGTCCGAGGCGCGGCGACGCTGGCTCAAGCGGGGTGCCCTGCTTCACGATGTGGGCAAACTCGGGGTGAGCAACGCCATCCTCGACAAGCCGGGCAAGCTTGACGAGCAGGAGTGGGCGGCGGTGCAGATGCATGCCGCCTACACCGAGGAGATCCTGAGCCGCATCGGCGCCTTCGAGGAGCTGGCCCAAGTGGCTGGCGCCCACCATGAGCGACTCGACGGCAAGGGCTACCCCAAGGGGCTCAAGGGGGAGGCGATCACCCTGGAGACGCGCATCATCACCACCGCCGACATCTTCGATGCCATCACCGCCAAGCGCCCCTATCGGGATGCCATCCCGGTGCCGCGGGCCCTGGAGATGATGGCGGAAAACCTGGGCACGGCCATCGACCCCGACTGCTTTGCCGCCCTGAAGGCGGGGATAGAGGACTTCTCCCTCTACCTCACTCCGGAGCAGCCCCTGGCTCGTGCAAGCTAAGGCGCGAGCCCGAGACAAACAAGCCCCGCATCGGCGCAATGCTGATCAGTTAAGGATCCATTGACCGATCCTTCTGCTGTAGGACAATCCGGAACCAATCACTGGTTCC
>NZ_JAPCJD010000114.1:0-9508 GCF_027707845.1 Aeromonas sp. QDB14
TTAAAGAGCGACGCAGCTTTTGGCTGCTGCGGGAGTGGCATTCTACTCAACCGCCTTCTCGAGTCAAGCCTTATTTTACGAGGCTTTTTCGAGGCACCGACAGGCTTGTTTGCGTTACCGCTTGCCCTGTCGATGGAGGCGCATTATAGAGACATAGATCACATTGGCAAGCCTTCATCGCAATAAAATTGCAAAAAAATGCCAATTCTTAGTTATTCATATCAAAACACAGTTTTTATACAGACTTACCCACAGGACAAGCCCGAAAAGGGCTCATTATACACCCTATTACCTCCCGTTCCTCTCTGCCCGTCTCCTGTTCGAAGGGTTGCTGACCATATCAATCCATATACAAAGGAAGAGAATCACAAAGTGACGCTCAGACCAGTCCTGCCTCAGCAACCCAGGCAGCGATCAGCTCGGCTGCCGCCATGGAGCGGCAACCCGATATATTCTGCCCGGCCCAGAGTGGCGAGAAACCGCGGTCACCCGCCTTTTCGGCTGCGGCACGCAACGGAGCCAATGCGCCGCTGGCATACGGGAAGTCTGGCGGCAGCACCGAAAGGGGGCCGAGTTCCCGCATCAAGCGGTTGACCATCCCCCGCGCCGGACGGCCGCTGAACAGATTGGTCAGTGCGGTGTGTTGGCCATGCCTCCCCTGCAGCGCCGCACGGTGCAGGGGCGAGGTCGTCGCCTCGTGGCAGCAGAGGAACGCCGTTCCCACCTGGACTGCGCTGGCCCCCAGTGCCAAGGCAGCCTTGATCCCCTTGCCGTCGACTATGCCCCCGGCGGCGATGACCGGGATCGCTACTGCCGCCACTACCTGTGGCAGAAGGGTAAAGGTGCCCTGCTGCAAGCTGAGATCCTCACTCAGGAAGTGACCGCGATGGCCACCCGCCTCCAGCCCCTGGGCGATGACGGCATCGGCTCCGTGGTCAGCAAGCCACTGCGCTTCTGCCACCGTGGTGGCGCTGGCAAACACTTTTGCGCCTGTGGCTTTTACCTGGGCAAGCAATTCGGGCTCGGGCAAGCCGAAGTGGAAACTGACTACGGCAGGTCTGAACTCTGCAAGCAGGGCCGAATGCTCGTCATTGAAGGGGGCCCGAGAGGGGGCTCGCGACGGCGCCGCGGCATCCACCCCGAACTCGGTGTAATAGGGTGACAGTACCTGGCGCCAGCGCTGCTCCGCAGCCGGTTCCGGCTCGTGCTGCCGATGGCAAAAGAAGTTGATGTTGTATGGGCCCGGCCCGCTGGCGGCGAGGCGGCTCAGCTCCTGGCGCAGCTCGGCACCACTCAGCATGGCGGCAGGCAGGGAGCCCAGTGCCCCCGCACTGGTCGCCGCCATCGCCAGGGCGCTGTTCTGCACGCCCGCCATGGGGGCCTGAATGACGGGATAGCGCATCCCCAGTTCGGCAAAGAGCGTCATATGACGGTTTCCTGTTTCTGATGGTCAGTCTGATTGTGCGCCAGAGGCGGGTTGAGTCGGCATAGCGCACCTGACGTGCTGACATGTCGTCTGGCGATATCGCCTGTCCAGTTCCCGGCCAGACATCCTGTCTTGGCTTTCATCCATCAGGCTCCTTGAGGTTCATGGCACATCGGCTCGCGAAGGGCCGAACGTGAAGTGTCAACGCACGCTGCGCAGCAGGAAGTCCGGCTGGCCACAGGAGCGGCGCTCCCGCTTCTGCATCTCGTCGGAGCAGGGAACGGCATCCGTCCCCTGCTTGTTGATGCAGATGTAGATCTCCCGCAGGAAACGGCCCCCATCAGCGCAGGCCACCGTGATGTTATCGGGGGCCAGCCACTCGTTGGCGCTCGCCAGATCGGCCTTGAGCTGGAAGCTGTTTTTGCGCAGCGGCTCTTCCGGCGATTGATAGGCGGCCGGGATCTTCACCTTCTGGCGCAGATCGCTGGCCAATTAGTGAAATGCCTCCTGGCTCAGACCGGAACAGGTGCCGTGCTTCTCCCATTCATGGCGATAGAGGAAGCGGCTGGGGTAGAGCCCGGCAAACTGCTGCTCCATGTCCGCATCCAGCCGCTCGCGGGTGCAGCTGGCGGGGTAGCCGCGCTGATACTGGGGCCAGAGCCCATGCAGCACGAACCCCAGCTTGCGGGCACACTGCTCCCGATCCCCTGGCTTGATGGCGCAATGCTCGGGCGACCAGGAGAGTGCCATGGCGTAATAGTCAAACTCCCCCGCATAGCCTTTGCCCTGGGCGGCGGAGATCCACAACAGCGACCCCACCAGCCATACCATGACCTGCTTCATCTCTCGTTCCCCCTCATCTCTTTGCACCCGGTGGCGCCCCATTTTGCGCCCTCATGCTCCCATAACAGGGAGTCAAAGAACAATCGCTCAAAATGGCCTTACTCACTGTGGGTCAGACCAGTAAAAGGTTTCCCCTGCCGGATCAGAGGCGTAAGCTGGCTCTCCGGCGGGCCTTCATGACGCGCCACGTTTCCCCGATTTCATCAGCAACAGGACGTAACATGATCCGCAAGAATCCCTCAGGTCACCTGCCCGTTATCGACGAATCCGCCTATATCGACAAGACCGCCATCATCTGTGGCAAGGTGATCATCAAGGAGAACGTGTTTGTCGGCCCCTATGCCGTGATCCGCGCAGACGAAGTGGACGAGAGCGGTGACATGGAACCCATCGTCATCGGCGCCAACTCCAACATTCAGGATGGCGTCGTCATCCACTCCAAATCCGGCGCTGCCGTCACCATCGGCGAGTTCAGCTCCATCGCCCACCGCAGCATCGTCCACGGGCCCTGCGAAGTGGGTAACCGGGTCTTCATCGGCTTCAACAGCGTGCTGTTCAACTGCCACATCGGCGAAGGGTCCGTGGTGCGCCACAACTCCGTGGTCGATGGCTGCGATATTCCCCCCGGCTTCTATGTCCCCTCCACCACCCGCATCAACCAGCAGAGCGATCTGGCGCAGATCCCGCGCGTCACCGTGGACGCCACCGAGTTCTCCGAGGATGTGGCTCACACCAACATCGACCTGGTCAGGGGTTACAAGGCGCTCTCCAACGAGTTTTGATCCGGTGAGCGGTTCACGACACACAACGGGCGCCACGGCGCCCGTTGTCACAACTGTAAAGAGGGCGAAAAGAGGGTGTAAAGGTGGTTGAGCCGGGCGCACGCGTCGCGTTTGATGGGGGCGTTCCCATCAATGGAGTCATCATCATGTCACGCTATCCTGTCGCCCTTGCCCTGCTGCTGGGCACCACGCTCCTTCATGCAGGCGAGATGCCGCCCCCGATGGGCGCCCGCCAGGGAGGTCCCATGACACCGCCCCCCTCCGTGCTCTATCACGCCAGCAAGCAGGGTGCGGATCCCCAGGCCCTGGTCCAGGCGCTGTCCAAAAACATTGATGCCGCCAAGCCGGATACCCGCTACGAGGTCACGGTCAGCGTGCGCGAACTGCCGCCCCAGCCACTCAAACCCCAGCCCGCCGGTGCGCCGCTCAAAGGGCAGTGAGATGAGTCTGCACCGCCCTTCACTCTGGCTGCTTGCCATGGCCATCGCCCTGCCCGCCATGGCGGGTCCGGGGAACATGGGCAGACCGGGCGGATGGGAGAGCCCTGCCCCGCAGTACGGCCATGGGGCTGGTCCTGGCTTCGGCCACCGCGTCGACAGGCTGCCGGGAGGGGTGGAAACCCTGCTGCTGGCCGGGCTCACCTACTATGTGCTCGACGGCATTTTCTACCGCCGGCAGGAGAACCACTATGTGGTGGTCTCCCCGCCTTCTCAGGTCCTGGTGGTGGCAGAGACAGGGCTCATCCCTCTTGATCTGGATGGCCGCCGCTATTACGTCAGGGAGGGTCACTACTACCTGCGAGAAATAGACGGGCGCTACACCGAGGTGCCGCCGCCAGCGGCGCTGCGCTGAATCGCACGGAGGAACAGATACGAGCAGGGGGCCTTGGCCCCCTCTTTCATTACAGGGGTTTTACCCCACTCGGGTCTGAGCCGCGTACCTCAGGACGGGTCATGCAGGGGCAGCGTCATGGTCACTCTCAGACCCCCCTGTGCGCGATTGCGCGCCTGGATGGTGCCCCCCTGCAGAATCACCGCCTTGCGGGCGATGGCGAGCCCGAGCCCGTAGCCCTTGCCCATGCGGGGTGAGCCGATGCGCACGAAGGGGTCGAAGATCCCCGCCAGCTTCCCCTCCTCCACCCCGGGCCCCCGATCGGCGATGGAGAGCTGCACCTCCTGGCCCAGGCGCAGCAAGCGAACACTCACCATCTGGCCCGACTGCGAGAAACGCAGGGCGTTGCGCACCACGTTCTCCACGGCGCGGCGCATCAGCTCGGCATGCCCCAGCAGGAGACAACCCTCCCCCAGCGCCTCCTCGAGCGCTATCTCGACTCCGAATTGCTGGGCTTCGAACTTGGCATCCTGGACGACGGTCTCCACCAGCGCCAGCAGGTCGTAGTGGCTCTGCTCAAGCCCGTGGCCCTGCTCGGCACGGGAGAGGGTCAGCAGCTCCCCTATCATCCTGTCCATCCGCTCCGTCTCGAGCCGGATCCGCGCCAGGGCGTCGCTTGCCTTCTCCGGGCGCTGCTCCGCCAGGCCGATGGCCATCTGGATGCGGGCCAGGGGGGATCGCAGTTCGTGGGAGACGTCGTGAAGCAGTTGCTCGCGCCCCTCGACCAACTGCTGCAACCGCTCCACCATGAGATCGAACTCCTTCGCCACCTCCGTCAGCTCGTCCCGGCGCCAGCGCAGAGCGGGCCAGAGTCTGACCCCCAAATCCCCCCTGGCTACCCGATCGAAGCTGCGCCGCAGGGCGTTCATGGGCCGGGTCAGGTGCCAGGCGAACAGAATGCTGAACAAGAGTCCCCCCAGGCCGCCAATCCAGAGCATGGGCGGGGGAATGTTGAGCCAGGAGAGGGGACCGGGAGCAGGCCCGCCGGGGAGAGCGCGCGGGTCCGCTCTGGTCTGCAGCAGATAGGTCTGCCCGTCGCTGGCAATCACGGTGCGTGTCAGCACGCTGCCCGGGCCAGGTTCCCCGGAGGCTGTCAACCTGGATGCCCGGGGCGCTGGCCGGGGAGGCGCATCGGAGACATCGAGGAGTGTTATCTGCAGCAACGGCGGCGACATGGCCTGGCTCAATGCCGTCGCAGCCTCGATTCCCCCCTTTGCCAGCACGGCTGCCGCCATCTCCAGATGCTGGCTCGCCAACTGCTGGGCCAGGTGCTCTTCCGGGGGGTCACGCTCGGCACGAAAACCGAGCCAGAGCAGTTGACTGACCAGCACTATGGCCAGCCAGAACCCCAGCAGAATCTTCCAGAACAAACGTCCCTTGAGGATCACCGTATCTTGTACCCTATGCTGCGCACCGTCTCTATGGTGACGGCCTCCCCCGCCTTCTGTTGCAGCTTCTGCCTCAGGTTGCAGATGTGCACATCGACGCTGCGATCATAGGCCTCCCGCGGGCGCCCCACCCCTTGCAGGGAGAGGATGTCCTTGGTAACCACCTGCTCCGGTGCTCGCACCAGCAACACCAGCATGTTGAACTCGGTGGCGGTCAGCTCCAGCGGCTCCCCCTGCCAGAGACAGACCCGGTTGGCCGGCGTGACCGTCAGATCCCCCAGGATGAGGGCATCCGGCGAGGGGGTTGCGCTCCCCCCCTCGTTGACCCGCCGCAGAACGGCCCGCAGCCGGGCCACCAGCTCCCTGGGGTAGCAGGGTTTGGGCACATAGTCATCGGCCCCCATCTCCAGCCCCACCACCCGATCCACGTTGTCCCCCTTGGCGGTCAGCATGATGATCGGCAGGCGACTGCGCTGGCGCACCTGGCGCAGCACCTCAGTCCCCCCCAGATCGGGCAGCATCACATCCAGCAGCAGGGCGCTGTAACGGCCGGAGAGGGCATGGTGCACCCCTTCCCCTCCGGTCAGCACCTGGGTGGTCTCGAACCCCTCCCCTCCCAGGTATTCACTCAACATGACGCCCAGTTCGGCGTCGTCATCCACCAGCAGGATCTTCATATAGGGTCTCCCTTGTCGGTGGCCATTTTCGCCGCTTGCTCCGCCCTTGGCAGCCATTTTTACGAAACCCTTACGCTTGGCGCAAAGAGCCTTAACCCGGCTCTGGGGTAGAGTGCCGCCGTGATCGTCATTCAGGATACAGGTTGTCATGCCCACGTTCTCCCCTCGTCTCTTTTGGCTGCTGCCTCTGTGCGCCCTCGCCCTGTTACTGGCCTGGCGCCCCCAAGCCAAGGCACCCGCCAGCGACTACATCACCGCCAGTACCGAGACCCGGGATCTGGAGCAGCTCATCATGGCGGACGGCACCCTGAAGGCGCGCAAGCAGGTGAGCGTGGGCGCCCAGGTATCGGGCCAGATCAAGAAACTGCACGTGACTCTGGGGCAGGAGGTCAAACAGGGGGATCTGCTGGTCGAGATCGACGATCTGCCCCAGCAGAACGCCCTCAAGGATGCCCTGGCCCAGCGCGACAACCTCCAGGCCCAGCTGGATTCCAAAGAGGCCACCCTTCGCAATGCCCGCCTGGCATACCAGCGCCAGCGGCAGATCGTCGCAAGAGGTCTTGGCAGCACGGCCGACCATGACAGCGCCAAGGCGACCCTGGACGAGACCCTGGCCGATATCCGGGCCCTCAACGCCCAGCGGGTGCAGGCCGAGATCGCGGTGGACACAGCCCGGGTCAACCTGGGGTATACCCGGATCCTGGCCCCCCTCTCCGGTACCGTGGTGGCCATGCCGGTGGAGGAGGGGCAGACCCTCAACGCCAGCCAGAGCACCCCTACCCTGCTCAAGATTGCCCAGCTCGACACCATGACGGTGGAGGCCAGGATCTCCGAGGCCGACGTCATCAACGTCCGGGTCGGCATGCCGGTCTATTTCACCATTCTTGGCAACAGCCAGCGCCGCTTCGAGGGATCCCTGCGGGCCATCGAGCCCGCCCCCGACACCATCAATGACGACGACACCACCAGCAGCAGCGACAGCAGCGCCATCTATTATCACGGCCTGTTCGAGGTGCCCAACCAGGATGGTCAGCTCAGGATCAGCATGACGGCCCAGGTCTATCTGGTGGTCGCCCGGCTCAAAGATGCGCTGGTGATCCCGGCCATCGCCCTGCAGGGGGATCAGGTCAGGGTGATCGACGACGGAGGCCGGATCAGCCTGCGCCGGGTCAAGGTCGGCCTGAACAACAAGGTGGATGCCCAGATCCTGTCGGGCCTGAGCACCGGTGAGCGGGTCATCGTCAGCGAAGTGAACGCAGGCCAGAGCAACGCCGCCGGGGGCATGCCGCCCCCCATGGGGATGTGACCATGGGCACCTTGTTGCAACTGCGGGGCATCCGCCGCCACTTCAAAGAGGGTGAGCGCACCGTCACCGTGCTCGATGGCATCGATCTGGCGATCGCCCGTGGAGAGATGGTGGCCATCGTCGGCGCTTCGGGCTCCGGCAAATCCACCCTGATGAACCTGCTGGGCTGCCTGGATCAGCCGAGCGAGGGGGCCTATCTGGTGGCCGGGCGCGATACTGCCACCCTCAGCCGGGACGAGCTCGCCGCCCTGCGCCGGGAGCACTTCGGCTTCATTTTCCAGCGTTATCACCTGCTGGCGGATCTCGATGCCCGCACCAATGTGGAAGTGCCCGCCCTCTACGCCGGTCTGGATCCGGCCGAGCGACGCCAGCGGGCCAAGGCCCTGCTGACCCGCTTCGGCCTCGCCAGCCGGCTCGAACACAAGCCAAGCCAGCTCTCCGGCGGCCAGCAGCAGCGGGTCAGCATCGCCCGGGCCCTCATCAACGGCGGCGAGGTGATCCTGGCCGACGAGCCGACCGGGGCCCTCGACAGCCAGAGCGGCGCCGAGGTGATGGCGAGCCTTCAAGCTCTGCATCGCCAGGGCCACACCCTGGTGATCGTCACCCACGACATGGACATCGCCCGCCACGCCGAGCGGATCATCGAACTGAAAGATGGCCGGGTGATCGCCGATCGCCGCACGCGCGAGCCACAGGCCCTTCCCCAGGCGACCCAGGCCGCCACCAAGACGTCCGCCAGGGGGAAGACCCCGCGGATGGCGGGGCTCGGGAATGCCCTGCAGATGGCCCTCAAGGCCATGGTTGCCCAGCGTCTGCGCACCTTTCTCACCATGCTCGGCATCATCATAGGTATCGCCTCGGTGGTGACCGTGGTGGCCCTCGGCCAGGGCTCCCGGGAGCGGGTGCTGGAGAACATCAACGCCATGGGCACCAGCACCCTGGAGGTGTTCCCCGGCCGCGGCTTCGGGGACATGCGCTCCGCCACCATACAGACGTTGCGGATCGGGGACGCCGAGGCCATCGCCCGGCTGGACTACGTGCACAGCGTCACCCCCAGCCTCAGCACCAGCGCCACCCTGCGTCTTGGCAACACCGCCGTCTCCGGCACCATCAACGGCGTCGGCGCCCAGTTCTTCCAGGTCAGGGGCTATCGCCTGGCCCAAGGCATGGGCTTTGATCGCCAGAGCGAGGAGAGCCTGGCCCAGGAGGTGGTGATCGACGAGCACACCCGGGACAAGCTGTTCGCCCCGACCCAGTCCCCCCTGGGCCAGGTGATCCTGCTGGGGGATCTGCCCTGTCGGGTGATCGGGGTCGCCATCAAGAACCAGAGCGGCTTTGGCAGCGACGAGACCCTCAACGTCTGGATCCCTCATACCACCGCCATGAGCCGCCTGCTGGGGCAGAGCCATCTGCGCAGCATCAGCGTGCGGGTGCGGGACGAGGTGAGCCTGGACGCCGCCCAGGATGGCATCAGCCGCCTGCTCACCCTGCGCCACGGCAGCCAGGACTTCTTCCTGCTCAACACCGACAGCATCCGCCAGACCATCAGCCAGACCAGCGCCACCCTGACCACGCTGATCGCCCTCATCGCCCTCATTTCCCTGATCGTCGGGGGCATAGGGGTGATGAACATCATGCTGGTCTCGGTCACCGAGCGCACCCGGGAGATAGGGGTGCGGATGGCGGTCGGCGCCCGGACCCGGGACATCCAGCAGCAGTTCCTCATTGAAGCCGTGCTGATCTGCCTGCTGGGGGGCGTGCTCGGCATCGCCCTCTCCCTGGTGCTTGGCCAACTGTTCGACCACTTCAGCAGCGGCGTCCGGATGAGCTACTCCCTTGCCGCCATGGGGGTGGCCTGCCTTTGCGCCAGCCTGATCGGGGTAATATTCGGCTTCGCCCCGGCCCGCCGGGCCGCCAGGCTGGATCCCATCCACGCACTGGAGCGCGAATAGCCCGCATTGACGCCGGGGTGACGCCACTCACCCCGACACCGGATCAGGGGCCGATGCCCGGCCCCGCCACCAAGCCTGAACGCCCGCACTTCTTCCCTGAATGCGCGGGTTCTTTGACCGGGTCCCGTACCCGGTCTTTTTTTGTCTCCCGCCCGCCACACCCACAAAAAAAGGTTCTTCGCGGGATCTTGGGGAAGTGGAAGTTGACAGACAGGGTGCTGGTAAACTGGCTGTCTCCAAACA